>NZ_NKCO01000021.1:0-93277 GCF_002245615.1 Mycobacterium neumannii
GCAACGACGGCGGCAACGCCACCGGTGGGGCCGGCGGCTCGGGTGGCGGGATCGTGATCAACGACAACGACACGACCACCACCAATGTCGATGGCAACCAGACCAATGTCGGCGATATCGACGGCAGTGTGACCGGCGGCATCTCGGGCGGGTCGAGCATCGAGGACAACTCGGTGGACAACTCGGTCGACAACTCGGTCGACAACTCCGGACAAGACAATTCGACTGACAACTCCGGTCAGGTCAACACCGATGTCGATGTGGACACCACTGTCGACACCGGCCTGTTCTGAGCCCAACCACACAACGCCGCTGGCGGGGATCAAACCACGATCCCCGCCAGTCGGCACGTCTACCGTTGACTCACCGGCCCACCCGGACGCGAGGACTTCATGACCCAAGGCAACGACCCACGACCGGCCAGACAAACAAAGGCCGGCGAGCCGGCCAAACAGACTTCGGCCGGCGAGCCGGCCAAACAAACAAGGGTCATCGTCGAGCTGATCGACCACACCAGCAGGATCGCCGACGCCAACGATCGCGCTGATCTGGTCGAGCGGTTGGCCAAGGCCAAGGACCGCATCACCGACCCGCAGATCCGGGTGGTGATCGCCGGACAGCTCAAACAAGGCAAGAGCCAGCTGTTGAACTCGCTGCTGAACGTTCCTGTCTCGCGGGTCGGTGACGACGAGAGCACGGTGCTGCCGACCGTGGTGACCTACGGCGAGACCGCCGCCGCCAAGCTGATCGTGGCGCGCGGCGAGGGCGAGGAACCCGAGGCCGTCGAGATCTCGATGGCCGACATCAAAAACGATCTGCGCCGGGCGCCGCAAGCCCACGGGCGTGAGGTGATCCGGGTCGAGGTGACCGCGGCCAGCCCGCTGCTCAAGAACGGGCTCGCGTTCGTCGACACCCCCGGCGTCGGCGGGCACGGTCAACCACATCTGTCGGCGACGCTGGGCCTGCTGCCCGACGCCGATGCCTTGCTGATGTGCAGTGACACCAGCCAGGAGTTCACCGAACCCGAGATGACGTTCATGCGGCAGGCCTTCGAGATCTGCCCTGTCGCCACGATAGTCGCGACCAAGACCGATCTCTACCCGCACTGGCGCCAGATCGTCGAGGCCAACAAGGCACACCTGCAACGCGCGGGTGTCACCGTCCCGATGATCCCGGCCTCCTCGCTGCTGCGCAGCCACGCGATCGCGCTCAACGACAAGGAACTCAACGAAGAGTCGAACTTCCCGGCCATCGTGAAGTTCCTGAGTGAGCAGGTGCTGGCGCTGCAGAACGGCCGGATCCGCGACCATGTCGTCAACGAGATCTATTCGGCTGCCGAACATTTGACGCTCAAGGTCAAGGCCGAGCTGTCCGCACTCAACGACCCCGACACGCGGGATCGGCTCAAGGAGGACCTCGAACGGCGCAAGCAGGAGGCCCAGGATGCGTTGCAGCAGACAGCATTGTGGCAGCAGGTACTCAACGACGGGATCGCCGATCTGACCGCCGATGTCGACCACGACCTGCGCGGGCGGTTCCGCATCATCGGCCAACACATCGAGAAGGTCATCGACACCTGCGACCCGACGCATCACTGGGCCGAAATCGGAGCCGAACTCGAGAACGCGGTCGCCACGGCCGTGGGCGACAACTTCGTCTGGGCGTACCAACGAGCCGAGGCGCTGGCCGCAGACGTCGCGCGCACGTTCGTCGAGGCGGGCCTCGACGCGGTCAGCATGCCCCAGCTCGACCCCAGCCGGATGGGCGCCAGCCTCGGGGAGATGAAGTCTGTGGGCAAGCTGGAGGCCAGGCCGGTCCGTGCGGGGCGCAAGCTGACCATGGGGATGCAGGGCTCGTACGGCGGCGTTCTGATGTTCGGCATGATGACGTCGTTCGCGGGTCTGGGCATGTTCAACCCGATTTCCCTGGGTGCGGGTCTGCTGATGGGGCGCACCGCGTACCGCGAGAACATGGAGAATCGGATGTTGCGGGTCCGCAACGAAGCCAAGACCAACACCCGCCGCTTCCTTGACGACACGCAGTTCGCGGTCGGCAAGGAATCGCGCGACCGGCTCAAGGCGATCCAGCGGCAGCTGCGCGACCACTACCGCGGCATCGCCAACCAGACCTCTCGATCACTCAACGAGTCGCTGCAGGCGACCATCGCCGCCGCGCAGGTGCAGGAGGCCGAACGCAGCGGCCGGATCAAGGAACTCGAGCGCCAGCTGAACATCCTCAATCAGGTCACCGAGCACGCCACCAAACTGATGCCACCCGAATCCGTGCCTGAACCCGTCGGGACCACGTAGCCGCGGCGGTGCCTAAGCTGGACTCTTGGCCATCGCCGAACGCCGGAGGGCAGCCAGGAGCATTGGTGGGCAGCGCGAGATGAGCACGAGCGACCAGGTACGCGCGATCCTGGGTGGAACCATCCAGGCGTACCACGCCGATCCTGCATATGCTCATCGCCCCGATGTGCACAACGAGCTCGAACGTATCGGCGGTCGGCTCAACCAGCCGATCCGGATCGCGCTGGCCGGCACGCTCAAGGCGGGCAAGTCTACGTTGGTGAATGCGCTTGTGGGCGAGGACATTGCGCCGACCGACGCCACTGAGGCCACCCGGATCGTGACGTGGTTCCGGCACGGTCCCACACCGAAGGTGACCGCGAATCATCGCGGCGGCAGGCGATCCAACGTGCCGATCGGGCGCGATCCCAACGAGGGCGGGCTGACGTTCGACTTCGCCACGCTCGACCCCGAGGACATCGTCGACCTCGATGTGGAGTGGCCGGCGGCCGAGCTGATCGACACCACGATCATCGACACTCCGGGTACGTCGTCGTTGTCCCGCGATGTCTCGGAGCGCACTCTGCGCCTGCTCGTACCCGGGGACGGGGTGCCAAGGGTCGATGCGGTGGTCTTTCTGTTGCGGACGCTGAACGCCGCCGATATCGCGCTGCTCAAGCAGATCGGCGAGCTGGTCGGCGGTTCCGCGGGCGCGTTGGGCGTGATCGGCGTGGCCTCTCGCGCCGACGAGATCGGGGCAGGCCGCATCGATGCGATGCTGTCGGCCAAGGACGTCGCGACGCGGTTCACCGCCGAGATGGAGCGGACCGGGACGTGTCAGGCGGTGGTTCCGGTGTCCGGCCTGCTGGCGTTGACGGCACGCACGCTGCGGCAGAGCGAGTTCGTCGCGCTGGAGAAGTTGGCCGGGGTGGACGCCGCCGAGCTGACCAAGGCGATGCTGTCGGTGGACCGCTTCGTGCGCGACGACAGCCAGTTGCCGGTGGATGCGGCGACGCGGGCGGCACTGCTGGACCGGTTCGGCATGTTCGGGATCCGCATTTCGATCGCGGTGCTGCGCGCCGGTGTCAGCGATTCGGTGGCGCTGGCCGACGAATTGTTGGAGCGCAGCGGACTGGTGGCGTTGCGGGAGGTCATCGATCAGCAGTTCGGGCAGCGGTCGGATCTGCTCAAGGCGCACACGGCGTTGCTGTCGCTACGGCAGTTCGTGCAGGCCAACCCGATCTACGCGACGCCCTACATACTGGCCGATATCGACCCGCTGCTCGCGGACACGCACGCGTTCGAAGAGCTCCGACTACTGAGCCAGTTACGTTCGCGGCCAACGACCTTGAACGACGACGAGATGGCCTCGCTGCGCCGGATGATCGGCGGTTCGGGTACCGACGCGGCCAGCAGGCTCGGACTGCAGCCGGACAACCCGTACGACGGGCCGCGCGCGGCGTTCGCGGCCGCACAGCGCTGGCGCAGGCGCGCGGAACATCCGTTGAACGACCCGTTCACCACCAGGGCGTGCCGGGCGGCGGTCCGCAGCGCAGAGGCGTTGGTGGCCGGTTACGCCGCGCGCGGGCGGTGAGAGCGTCAACGACCGGAGCCGCCGAGTATTCGTTGCTCGAACAGGTCGGCGCCGAACGATGTTCCCCCGGTGGCCGCGAATCCCGCTGCGACCCGCTTGGCACCGGCGGTCATCGCCATGGCTTCGCGAACTTTGAGGCGGAGCCGTGCTGCTGACAACTTCTTCGCGGGCAGTCGCGTGCCGCATCTCGCCACTTCGACGCGCCTTGCAACCTCGAACTGATCGCGTCCGAAGGGCACTGCGCACACCGGTACGCCGTGCTGGAGTGCCTTCTGTGTCACACCCATTCCGCCGTGCGTGATTGCGCACACGGCTCGGTCCAGGACTGCTTTGTGAGGGACCATTCCGCACACCGTCGCGTTCGGCGGAATGCTCATGTTCTTCGGCGGTCCAGTCGGGACGGTAGCCACCACATGCACCGGCTCATCGGCTAACGCCACAAGAGCTGTCGCAACGAGGTCGGTGTCGGCCTGCGCTTCCGACGACGTCGCGACGAGGATTAGCGGCTGGTCGATCGACTCCGTCCAGTCGGCACTGGCGTCCGGGGCAGGGTCGAGTGCGCAGGGCCCGATCATGTGGACCGCTTCACCCCAATCGGTCTGCTCATACTGGAACGGCTTGCCAGAGGCGACAAACATCAGCGGTGCCCGACGCAGGTACTCGTCGGTCGTCGTCACCGGTGGTAGGCCTACATCGGCACGGATGCTGTTGATCGACGGCAGCATCACCTTTTCGATGGATTTAGTGACTACTGCTTCTATCACCGAATCACGCGCCCGGCCGACGATTCCTTGCATCGGTTTGAGGCCTAACCCGAAGGGCGGCACTCCGCGGGACCGCATAGGCGGTGTGTACGGCGAGAAGCACGCCCATGAGATTTCACCGGCCTCGGCTGCCGAGCGCGCCCCCCAGCAATTCACATCGATCAGTAGCGCGTCGGGCTTGACGCCATCGACCGCGGCGGCGAGGTCGGTGACTTCGTGCGCGGCGCGTCGACCGAAGGCCGCGACACTGACCTGTAGGGCTCGGCGAGGATCGGTCGTGTCGCCGTCGCCGAGCGGGATGCTCTCGATGCGGGGGTCGATCGGGGCGGTGTCGAAACCCAGACGTGTAGCCATGTGAACCACGTTGGACAGCGTGCGGAGATGGATGGTGTGGCCGCGGCGCGACAACTCAATGCAGAGTGCGCTGATCGGCATCATGTGCCCCAGCGCGGGGGATGTGTATGCCAAGATTGTGGCCATCTCTACACCGTCTCAGCCCGCGTAGTCGATTCGCCCGCTAACCGCTGTGCTTCTGCCAGTCTGCCTCGCGCGTCTAACGTTTCGCACAACTCGAGGTACCGGCCCGCGAGATCCACGTAGTCAGCCGAGCGGTCTTCGACCTTCGCCAGTAGGGTGCGCGACTTCATCCACCACAAATCGAGAGCAGGCGCACCGGGGCGTTCGTCGTACCACTGAGCGACGATTCGATGTGCCTCGGCGAGGTCATCTGCTGTTCCTCGCTCGACCAGGAGCTCGACTAGAGCTTCTTGCGCGACTACACCGAAAACCGGTGAACACCCTTTGCTCTGCGCCCGGACAACTCGGAGCTCACTGATCGCTTGGTCCAGTTTCCCCTGCCCCGCGGCATCCATGGCGAGATCTCTGCCGATCGTGGTCAATCCGACTACCGCAACCCGGTACTTGTTGATGCCCGCCCGCGCTTTGCGGAGCGCATCTATTGCCTTCCCGCGGTGTTCCTCGCCCGCGCGCAGCAATACCGTGCCGTAGGTCCATTGCGCGATGACGATGCCGCAGGCATCCCCGAACGCCTTCGCGCGACTGAGCGCATCATGTGTGTTATCAACCAAATGGCCTGCTTCGCAGAGGCCGAGCGTCACCATGACCGCCCGATAAACCTGCACCGACGCATAGTTCATGGGAGGCAGCGAGCGCGCTTGCCGATACCCTTCTTCGAGGTGCCGTCGGCCCGTCTCGGACTCACCTAGACACGCCTCGATCACCCCACGAAGTGCTACGGCGGGGGCGACTTCAACGGCCGGCGCGTCTGGTAGGAGGTTGACGATTTCGGTGACTGTTTGCAGAGCAGCATCGAACTCGCAACTTGCGAATTGGGTAAAGGCTATTGCGTTCAATATGATTCCACGCGTCGCGGCATCGAGCTCGACACTGGATGCTAATGCATCCAGGTGTGGCAACATCGCCGCTGCATCAGAGACGCGGAAGTCGTTGACCGTCAGCGAGAACATCCGCCCGGCCGTACCGAGAGCGAGCGACTTCAGGTCGCCCTCCGCCATCGCCAGATCACGAAAGTCTTCATACCGCTCATCGGTATCGGAGGCATCGCCGACGTACAGTAGTGTCGACATCAGCATCGTCCGGGGCGCGACGCGCATTGCTATGACGTCACTGTCGTTGTCGGGCAGTCGATCTGCGATGCGACGCGCGTTCTCCCATCCCATCCGTGCCGCTGCCAGATCCCGCGGCCGGAGCCATTCCGACGCTCGCATATGCCACTGATACGCACTCGAGAACTCGCCCGCCGCTTCGAAATGGGTCGCGATCAGTGCCGCATTTTCGTCGGCGGCACTTGGGTCGCGTGCTTCGATGGCGGCCGCAAGTCGACGATGCGCTCGGCAGCGGGTTGCGCTCAGCTGCGAGTCGTAGGCGACCGCGCGCACCAGCGGATGGTGGAAACAATAGCGTTGCTGCGGAACGAATTCCGTCTGGTCGATCATTTCGGCAGCCACCAGCTCAGCCAAGCCCGGTGTTACCGCATCTGCGCGCAGTACCCGGAGGGTGTCGATGTCGAACCGGCCACCGATCACGGCCGCCGAATTCAGAATCGCCTTGGCGTCGGCGGACAAGCGGTCGATTCGAGCCGCGAGCACGGCCTGAACCGTTGCAGGAACGGATATTTTGCCGGTATCCGCGATCAGGCGATAACTTCCCCGGTTTCCGGTCAGTGCCCCGCGACCGGCGAGGTCACGAACGATTTCCTCTATGAAGAACGGGTAACCGGCCGCTGCGTCGGCGATCCGCTTCGCGACACCCGCAAGCGACGGGTCAGTGCCCAGAAGCTGGCCTAGCAGCTCCAAAGATTTCGACTTCGTCAGCGGCTCCAGTGTCAGCTTGTGCTGAGAATGGCGGTGTAACGCACCATGGAACTCGGGACGGTAGGTTGTCACCAACATCGACGTCGTTTCCGCGAGTCTGCCAGCGAAATCAGCGAGGATAGCGTCGCTGGGCTCGTCGATCCAGTGCGCGTCGTCAAGAACGAACAGAAATCTGCCCGAATGCGCCTGCACCGCAGAGCCCATCACTTCGGCCAGTCTTCGCCGCCGTCCGTCGACACCGATGTGCAGAACAGTTGCTTTGGGGTCCGAGATCCCTACCGCGTCGAAAAGTATTTGTGCGTCCATCGAATCAGGCTCGAGTCCCGCGCACGTCGCCAGAATGTGCTTGCGAGCGTCGGCATCACTCTGTGCCTCGACGTCGAACATGGCGCGCAGCAACCGCGTCACTGCACGGAACGCGAGCTGTGTGGTGTGTGCTTCGCAGCGAGCGACGACCACTCGGGCGCCTTCGTTGGCCACGACCGCGCCGAACTCCCGGATGAGCCGGCTTTTCCCGACGCCGGGGCCGCCGACGATTCCGACCAGCGATCCCCGTCGCGCCGCGAAGAGGTTCTGTAGTCGATCCAGCTCGGCGTGGCGGCCGAGCATCAGTCCTTCGTTGCGGCCCAATACAGTCTGGTCGGTTTCAACGGTGAGGAGCTCTCGTGCGGTCACCGGTTTGTCGCTGCCTTTAACCGCGATCGCATGGGGCGGGCCGAGCCGCACTGCGTCTTCGACGAGCTGGGCCGTCGACAAAGAACACAACACGGTGTCCGGCGCAGCGGCCGCCTCCATTCGTTGAGCCATTCCGACGGGATGACCGATTGCCGTGTAACTGCCTGGGCCCGAACCGACTTCACCAGCGATGACATCACCGGAATTCAGGCCGACACGCAGACGCAGTGCGACGCCGTCCCGATTTCGCACTTCCGTCGCGAGCTCTCGGGCTGCCAACTGGATCTCAAGCGCTGCGATGCAGGCCCGCAGTGCGTGATCTTCGAGAGCCCTTGGAGCGCCGAACAATGCCATCAAGCCGTCGCCGGTGAACTTGTCTACGGTTCCCTGGTAGCGCTGCACCACCGCCCCAGCGCGGTTGAACAGCTCATGCATGATCTCTTGCAGGCGCTCGGCATCGAGCCGCGCCGCGAGTTGCATCGAGGCGACAACGTCGGCAAACAGCACCGTTACTTGCTTGCGTTCACCGACGGGCTGCTGCGGGGTAACCCGGGCTCCGCAGGCGTCGCAGAAGCGCGCTCCGGCGCGGAGGTCATGGCCACACGACCCACACCGATCGGCGATCTCACTGGACGGACTGGCCATCCCCCGATATCTCCTACGCCGTCAATTTCCGAAGTGATCATCGCAAATCTCTCGGCGAAGCGGCGGATAAACGAGAAGTCGGCGCAGCGGCAGCTTGCCCGGCCCTTTGCGCGGCACCGACTATGGAGCCGGCGTCTCCGTCACCGTCTCGGTCACCGTTTCCGTCTCGGTTTCGGTGGTGATGATCGTCGTCGTCGGCGGCGCAGTGGTCGTCGTCGTGGTGGTCGTTGTGGTGGTCGGCTCCGTGGTGGTGGGCGCCACCGGTGGCGCGGTGATGGTCTCGGTCACGGTCTGGGGAGACACCGTCGTGGTGGCGGGTGCGGTGGTCCGCGCCGTCGTCGTCAGCGGCGTCAGCGACGTGGGTTCGGTCGTGGAGTCATTACCGCTGATCAGACTGGCCAGCCCCCACACGATCAGGGCGACGAACAGGGCACCGATCGCGCCGAACGCGACCAGCGCAGCGGGCTTGCGGTACCAGGGCACCGGCTCCTCGGGCGGCACGCCGGGGCCGCCGTCGCCGTAATTGATGTACGCCGTCGGTTCGTTGTCCGGATGGTTCGGGTCGGGAGGTCCGTATCGCGCCACGGCCACCGATAGTAGGCGCTCAGGGGTACGGATAGAGCGTGCGCGTCACATTCGTCCGGGGTCGGCGCGTCGTGCGGGTCGTGGTCCGGTCCTCGTCAGCCTCGCTGGTGGGCGGCCGCTCGCTGGTTGTCGTCGTCTCACTGCTCGAGGTCGTCTCACTGCCGGAAGTCGTCGTTTCCGAGGGCGGCGGGTCGTTGATCTCCGTCGTCTCGGGAGGGCTGGTGCTGGTGACCGTTCCGGTGGTCGCGGTGGTGGCCGTCTGGGTCTCGGTCGTGGTGAACGTCGGCTCCACGTAGTTCAGCGGCGCCTGGGGCGGCTCGCTGGACCGGCCGGCAACGAAGGAGACCGCCAACACCAGGAGCCCGATCGCGACCAGGCCGAGCAGGCTTGCGCCGACGACTTCCGGCGTGCGGTTGTACCAGGGCTGCGGCGGGTCCCCACCGCGGTCGTGGTCGTTGCTGTTGCCGCCGGGCACGGCCACTGATCGTAGGGCCGCGGGCCCGTGTGCGCCCGCTCAGCGAAACTGCGGAAGCACCTCGCGGGCGACGAACTCCAGGTGGGCGAGGTCTGACATATCGAGAACCTGCAGGTATATGCGTTGCACGCCGGCCTGGAGGAAAGGTCCCAGCTTGTCGGCGATCTCGGTGGCCGTGCCGACCGTCGGGGAGTTGCTCCGCAACTCGTCGACCTCGCGGCCGATCGCGGCCGCCCTGCGGGCGATCTCGCCGTCGTCGCGGCCGGCGCACAGCACGAACGCCGCGGAGTACGTCATCGAATCGGCGGGACGCCCAGCATCGGACACGGCCGCGGCGACGCGCTCGAACTGGGTCTTGACCGCGTCCAGTCCTACGAACGGGACATTGAACTCGGTGGCGTATTTCGCCGCTAGCGCCGGCGTTCGCTTGGCGCCCTGGCCGCCGATGATCACCGGCGGGTGCGGTGACTGCACGGGCTTGGGCAGGCCGGGAGAGTCGACGACGGTGTAATGCCGGCCGGAGTAGTCGAACGTCTCACCCTGCGGCGTCGTCCACAGACCGGTGATGATCTGCAGCTGTTCGGTGAGCCGGTCGAATCGTTCGCCAAGCGACGGGAACGGGATCGCGTACGCCTGGTGTTCGGCCTCGAACCAGCCCGCGCCGAGGCCGAATTCGACTCGGCCCCCGCTCATCTCGTCGACCTGGGCGACCGATATCGCAAGTGGGCCCGGATATCGGAATGTCGCGGAGGTCACCATCGTTCCCAGCCGGATCGTGGAGGTCTCGCGCGCGATACCTGCCAGCGTGACCCAGGAGTCGGTCGGGCCCGGCAGGCCCTCACCGCTCATGGCCAGGTGATGATCGGATCGGAAGAACGCGGAGAAGCCCAGATCTTCGGCGGCTCGCGCGACGGCGAGCTGGTCGGCGTACGACGCGCCCTGCTGCGGTTCGACGAAAACCCGGAAATCCACCGATGCGCTCACGGACGCCAGCTTAGATACGACCAACAGATCACAGGCCGCGACGGTTTCCGCGCACCGCCTCGACGGTCGCCGGGTCGCCGTCGAAGTCCAGGCGCACTTCGTCGCGACCGGAGATGAACAGCAGCAGTTCCTGCGCTTCGCCGACGATGGTCAGTGGTTGACCCTTTCCGACCGTGGCCAGCACCTTGCCCTGCGGTGTCTTCAGCGTCATCCGCGCGGGCGCCTTCGCCAGCGTCATCTTCGCCATCAGCGGCAGCGAACGCGTCAGGGCGTTGACCGTGCTGTCGTCCAGAGGTCTTGGCTCCCAACCGGATTGCGCGCGCCGGACGTCTTCGTGATGGATGTACATCTCGCCCATGTTGGCCACCGGGTCGAGCAGTTTGAACGGCGAGTACAGCGGCGGGCCGGAGGCGACCTTGTCGAGCAGTTCCTCCCAGTCGGTCTGCGCGGTCCGCCGTTGCACTTTGTCGGTGTATCCGGCCAGTGCCGGGAGCATGATCCCCGGGGTGGCGTCGAGCCTGCGCTCGCGTACCACCAGGTGCGCGGCGAGGTCCCGGGTGGTCCAGTCCCCACACAGGGTGGGGGCGTCGGGTCCGACCTCGCGCATGGTCTCGACGAGGGCGGCGCGTTCCCGTTGTGCGGCGGTCATTCCTCCACCTTAGGGACGGGCGACCGTCACACGCCCCACTTGACCATCTCCCGGCCGGGATGGGCCTCGTGCCACGCCGCGATCGCGGCATCCCAGTCGTCGCCGTCCAATTCGGTGATCGACGCCGGGAAGATCCCGTCTTCTTCCTTGCGGGTGTGCTCCCAGAGGTCCTCGACGGCGTCGCGGATGGCCTGCTGATCGGTCTCGCGGGCCAGGTCCACGGAGGCGAGGAGGTCGGCGAGTTCACGATGCTCGCGAATGAGGGGCGCGATGTGCTCGGCGAACAACTCCACGCGCAGGAGGGGCTTGAACAGGCCGTTCTCCTCGCCGCGCCAGTGGGTGCTCAGCTCCTCGGCCAGCTGCGCCAGAAGCTGTCGCGCTGTGTCGAGGTCGCCGCGGTCGATGCCCCGGACGGCCTCGCCGCCCAGGTTGAGCACGTGGGCGTGCTCGGAGATGTAGTCGCGGATGAGCGGCATGTCGCGGCAGCCGCAGTACTGACACATCGACATCGACGCTACGCCCAGGGAACAAACTCGCGAGGCGGTCCGTTGACCGATTCGACAGTTGAGTGAACTAGGCTCAAGTCTGGTTGACAGGTTAGGGTTGGTCGGCGCAGGCTTGAGTGCGGTGCACTCAGCCCGATTGAGTGCAGTGTGCACCCACTCGGGACATCTAGCAGGACTATTTCAGGAGGAACAAACATGGCTCGTGCGGTCGGAATCGACCTCGGGACCACCAACTCCGTCGTCGCGGTACTGGAGGGTGGCGATCCCGTTGTCGTCGCGAACTCCGAGGGCTCCCGCACCACGCCGTCCGTCGTCGCGTTCGCGCGTAACGGAGAGGTGCTGGTCGGCCAGCCCGCCAAGAACCAGGCGGTGACCAACGTCGACCGGACCATCCGTTCGGTCAAGCGGCACATGGGCACCGACTGGTCCGTGGAGATCGACGACAAGAAGTACACGGCGCAGGAGATCAGCGCCCGAACGCTGCAGAAGCTGAAGCGCGACGCGGAGAGCTACCTCGGTGAGGACATCACCGACGCCGTCATCACCGTGCCCGCCTACTTCAACGACGCTCAGCGTCAGGCCACCAAGGAGGCCGGGCAGATCGCCGGCATGAACGTGCTGCGGATCGTGAACGAGCCCACTGCGGCAGCGCTGGCCTACGGCCTGGACAAGGGTCAGAGTGAGCAGACCATCCTGGTGTTCGACCTCGGTGGCGGCACGTTCGACGTCTCGCTGCTCGAGATCGGCGAAGGCGTCGTCGAGGTGCGCGCCACCAGTGGCGACAACCACCTGGGCGGCGACGACTGGGACGACCGGATCGTGGAGTGGCTGGTCGACAAGTTCAAGGGCACCTCCGGCATCGACCTGACCAAGGACAAGATGGCGATGCAGCGGCTGCGTGAGGCCGCCGAGAAGGCCAAGATCGAGCTGAGCTCGAGCCAGAGCACCTCGATCAACCTGCCCTACATCACCGTCGACGCGGACAAGAACCCGCTGTTCCTCGACGAACAGCTGACCCGCGCCGAATTCCAGCGCATCACCCAGGATCTGCTCGACCGCACCCGCCAGCCGTTCCAGCAGGTGGTCAAGGACGCCGGTATCTCGGTGTCCGACATCGACCACGTGGTGCTGGTCGGCGGCTCGACCCGCATGCCCGCGGTGTCGGATCTGGTCAAGGAGATGACCGGCGGCAAGGAGCCCAACAAGGGCGTCAACCCGGACGAGGTCGTCGCGGTGGGCGCCGCCCTGCAGGCCGGCGTGCTCAAGGGTGAGGTGAAAGACGTTCTGCTGCTTGATGTCACGCCGCTATCCCTCGGTATCGAGACCAAGGGTGGCGTGATGACCAAGCTGATCGAGCGCAACACCACGATCCCGACCAAGCGGTCGGAGACCTTCACCACCGCCGACGACAACCAGCCGTCGGTGCAGATTCAGGTCTATCAGGGTGAGCGTGAGATCGCGGCGCACAACAAGCTGCTCGGCAGCTTCGAGCTGACCGGAATCCCGCCGGCTCCGCGCGGTGTGCCCCAGATCGAGGTCACCTTCGACATCGACGCCAACGGCATCGTGCACGTGACCGCGACGGACAAGGGCACCGGCAAGGAGAACACGATCCGCATCCAGGAAGGCTCCGGCCTGTCCAAGGAGGAGATCGATCGGATGGTCAAGGACGCCGAGGCGCACGCCGAGGAGGACCGCAAGCGTCGCGAGGAGGCCGACGTCCGCAACCAGGCCGAGTCGCTGGTCTACCAGACCGAGAAGTTCGTCTCCGAGCAGCGTGGTGCTGAAGGTGGTTCGAAGGTCCCCGAGGACACGCTGACCAAGGTGGACGCGGCGATCGCCGATGCCAAGAAGGCGCTGGAAGGCACCGACATCGGCGAGATCAAGTCCGCCATGGAGAAGCTCGGCGTCGAGTCGCAGGCCCTCGGCCAGGCCATCTACGAGGCCACCCAGGCCGAGCAGGCGGCGAGCGGCGGTGCGGACGCCGGTCCGGCGGACGACAACGTCGTGGACGCCGAGGTCGTCGACGATGAATCTGACAAGGAGAACAAGTGACAGGAAACGATCCGCACGAGCCGGTGACCGTCACCGACAAACGGCGCATCGATCCCGTCACCGGTGAAGTGAGAGAAGCAGATCCGGATCCGGCGCCGGACTCGGCGCCGGAGCAGCCCACTGCGACGGGGGCAGGGGAGGAGGCCGACAAGGCCTCCGAACTGCTCGCCGATCTGCAGCGGGTCCAAGCCGATTTCACGAACTACCGCAAGCGGGCGTTGCGCGATCAGCAGGTGGCCGCGGACCGGGCGAAGGCTTCGGTCATCTCGGAGCTGTTGCCGATCCTCGATGACCTCGACCGCGCGCGAAGTCACGGCGACCTGGAGAGCGGTCCGTTCAAGGCGATGGCCGACAAGTTGGTCAACACCCTTGAGGGGCTGGGTCTTTCGGGATTCGGTGACGAGGGCGACGACTTCGACCCCGAACTTCACGAGGCCGTCCAGCACGAGGGTGAGGGCACTCACCCCGTCCTCGGCACCGTGATGCGACGCGGGTACAAGGTGGGCGAGCAAGTCGTGCGCCACGCCCTGGTCGGGGTGGTGGACACGGTCCCCGGGGACGCCGGCCACGACGGCGACACCGCCTCGGGTGACGGTGCGCCGGAAGCCGAAGCCGAATGACGAGGAGGTGGCGCGGAATCGCCGAGAGCGGCGAATCCCGCGCCACCTTCGACTCATCGGCGACGATGAATCCGACGAGATTCGTCGGCAACCAGCAAAATCTAAGTGAGACTGCGATAGACCTACAGAAGCGGAAGGAGGTGACGCGGTATGGCCCAGCGTGAATGGGTCGAGAAGGACTTCTACAAGGAGCTCGGCGTCTCCTCTGACGCCAGCGATCAGGACATCAAGCGGGCGGCCCGAAAGTTGCTCGCGGAGAACCATCCCGACCGCAACCCGGGCAACTCGGCCGCCGAGGAGCGGTACAAGGCCGTCTCGGAGGCCAAGGAGGTGCTCACCGATCCGGCCAAGCGCAAGGAGTACGACGAGACCCGGCGGCTGTTCGCCAACGGCGGGTTCGGCCGCGGCCGCTTCGGCGGCGGTGGGGGCTACGGCGGGTTCGGCGGCGGCGACGGTGTCGAGTTCAACCTGAACGACCTGTTCGACGCGGCCGGCCAGACCGGCGGCGCGAACATCGGCGACCTGTTCGGCGGGCTTTTCGGCCGCGGCGCACAGCAGCCGCGACCCAGCAGGCCGCGTCGAGGCAACGACCTCGAGACCGAGGCGGAGCTGTCGTTCCTGGAAGCCACCAAGGGTGTGGCGATGCCGTTGCGGCTCACCAGTCCCGCGCCCTGCACGAACTGTCATGGCAGCGGCGCCCGTCCCGGTACGAGTCCGAAGGTCTGCCCGAACTGCAACGGGTCCGGGGTGATCAACCGCAACCAGGGTGCGTTCGGATTCTCCGAGCCGTGCACCGAGTGTCGCGGCAGCGGGTCGATCATCGAGCACCCCTGTCAGGACTGTAAGGGCACCGGCGTGACCACCCGCACCCGCACGATCAACGTGCGGATTCCGCCGGGTGTGGAGGACGGTCAACGGATTCGGCTGGCCGGCCAGGGCGAAGCGGGTCTGCGCGGCGCACCGTCGGGTGACCTGTATGTCACCGTTCACGTCAGGCCCGACAAGGTGTTCGGCCGTGACGGCGACGATCTGACCGTCACCGTACCCGTCAGCTTCCACGAATTGGCTCTGGGCACAACGCTTTCGGTGCCGACATTGGAAGGCAAGGTCGGCGTGCGTGTGCCCAAGGGCACCTCCGACGGGCGTATCTTGCGCGTGCGCGGCCGTGGTGTGCCGAAACGCTCTGGCGGACACGGCGATCTGCTGGTGACAGTGAAGGTGGCGGTGCCGCCGAACCTGGAGGGCGAGGCGGCCGAGGCGTTGGAGGCCTATGCGAAGGCGGAGCGGGCCAGCGGCTTCAATCCGCGGGCCGGATGGGCAGGTGCGTAATGGCTACGAAGCGGTCCAATGACGAGGCCCGTACGTTCCTGATCTCCGTGGCCGCCGAGCTGGCCGGCATGCATGCCCAGACGCTGCGCACGTATGACCGGCTCGGGCTGGTGCGTCCGCAACGTACCTCCGGTGGCGGCAGGCGCTACTCGCAGCACGACGTCGAGTTGCTCCGCGAGGTGCAACGGCTGAGCCAGGACGAGGGTGTCAACCTCGCGGGCATCAAGCGCATCATCGAGCTGACCAACCAGGTCGAGGCGCTGCAGGCACGGGTCCGGGAGCTGACCGAGGAAGTCGAGGCGCTGCGTGGGTCGCCGCGCCGCGATCTCGCCGTGATGCCCAAGAGCACCGCGGTCGTGGTCTGGCAGCCCGGAGCCGGCCGGCGGCGACGCCAGGCGGAGTAGAGCCTCCGTCAACGAATCCTGATCGAGAACCGAGCGGTCTCCGGCTTGCCGGGGGCCGCTTTTCGGTATCCGCCTCTGCGTAGTGCGTCCGTCGGGGCCGCCATCGGTTCGATGCCGATCAGGTCATCGTTGGGCGGCGCGAAGAGTTGCGCTGCGGGATAACCGGTTTCGAACGTCACGTCGATGCGGCGCGCACCTCCGGCGAGGGTGAACACCGCCCCTTCGGGCACCTGGTCGAAACCGTCGTCGTAGGCGGTGACCATCAGGGTCTGCTCACCACCCAACCACTCTTCGTCAGCACCGGTGGGTATGCCCTTGTCGTCCACCGGCAGGTGGCGCATCGCCGGGGTGCTCAGCGTCCACTCCTCGCGCGGCACACCGGGAATCTTCACGTAGGGGTGATAGCCGAAGCACAGCGGTACGGACACCGACGAGGTGGGCGTCACGGTGGTCTCGATGGTGAGCTTGCGATCGTCGAGCGTCACGTGCTGGGTGAGCACGTGGGGGAAGGGAAACGCCGCGAGCAGTTGCGGGTCGGCGCCGTAGTCGAGCACAGCGGTCAGGCCGTTGTCGGTACGGTCGCTGACCTCCCATCCGGGATAGGCGGCGAGCACGCCGTGGATCGGGGCGCCGTGCTCATCGGTCCGGACGCCGCCTGCCCCCGGCGTCAGGGTGACGACGGACCCGTCGACCTCGTAGGTGTTGGCGCTCAACCGGTTCGCCCACGGGTACAGGATCGGGATTCCCATCGTCTTGCCGTTGTTCACATAGGCGGTCAGACCGCGGCGTTGACCGAGGAACTCGTCACCCGACTCGGCCAACGACGTGCCCACCATGCCTGCGGCGGGGACGAACGTCGCGGTCAGGTCCGAGGACGGATCGCTGAGAGTGACGGCATCGAGGTCAACCACAAGACGATCGTCCCACGAGCGCCTGACCGGGTTGTGAATCTGGCGACGCTGGAAGCGTCGAAACCGTCGTCAGATGCACAATCCAGACATTCTCTGCTCAGTCGTAGACGATCACCGCGCGGCCGACGAAATCGCCGCGGCCCAGCGCGTCGATGTGGTCGTTGACGTCTTCGAAGCGGACCTGCGTCACGCTGTCCTTGATCTTGCCGGCCTCGGCGAGCGCGACGACCTCGGTGAGATCGGTGTAGTTACCCCAGAACGAGCCGAAGAACGTGTACTCCCTGCCGACGATAGGAAACAACGGGATGTCGACGCGGTTGCCCACCAGGCCCACCGATGCGACCGCACCCTCGGTGGCCAACAGCGCGAAGGCCAACCGGATGCTGTCCTCGGCGCCGACACACTCGATGACCGCGTCGAACTCGCGCCTGCCGGTGGCCTGCTCGAGCGCGTCACGCACCTGGTCGTCGGTCCTACCCCTGGTGTTGATCGTGTGGTCGGCGCCGTTTTCGGTTGCCAGCGCCAGCTTTTCGTCGCTGCGGGCGAAGGCGACCACCGTCGCACCCGCACCGAGCAGCTTGGCGTACTGGACGGCGTAGGCGCCGAGGCCGCCGACACCCATCACCGCCAGCGTCGTTCCCGGCCCGAGCACGCCCGCCGCGCGCAGCTTCTTCAGGCCGCGGTATGGGGTCAGACCCGCATCGGTCAGTGGCGCCAGCGAGACCGGCGACAGCTCGGCTCCGACGGGTATCACCTGTTGGTACGCCACCGGAACGTATTCCGCGTACCCGCCGTGCGGACCGAAGCCGACCCAGTGGCCCTGGTTGCAGATCTGTTCGTTGCCGCGGTGGCACTGGCGGCATGACCCGTCGCCGAGGGGGCCGAAGACCACCGCGCGGGTTCCCTCCGACAGGCCCGCGGAAGCCGGCACGTCGGCGCCGATCCGGTCGACGGTGCCCGCGACCTCGTGACCGGGCGTCACCGGAAGCGGCATCGGCAAGCTGAAGTAGCCGTCGATGAGCTGAAAGTCGGTGCGGCACATGCCTGCCCCACCGACCTTGATCAGCACCTGGTTCGGCTCGATGTCGGGTATGGGGATCTCCTCTAACCGCAGTGGCTGCTTGTACCCGTGCATGCGTGCGGCTCGCATCGTCGCCATCTGGACTCCCGACCGTTGATCTTGACCGGAGTGTACGGCTGCGGGGGCCGCCGCGCGAGTTTCAGGAGGCCAGGGGATCGTGCTGAATCCGTTCGGCGGGTGCTCCTTTGGCGATCAGGGCGGCCTTGGTGGCCGTCACCATGGCCGGGCTGCCACAGATCAGGATCTGCCGGTCGCCCCAGTTGCCGTAGCGGGTGACCACGTCGGCCAGCATGCCGGTCTGTCGCACGTGCAGGCCCCGGGGCGGTTGCACATCGGGATAGTCGGCGGCCCACGGCGGGTCGGTGTTGAACTCCGAGACGGGAGTGACCGAGAGCCACGGATTCTGTGAGGCGATCTCCCACAGCGTGCGAAGGTCGTAGAGGTCGCAGGGATACCGTCCGCCGAAGAACAGGTGCACCCGCGGATTGACGCCGTAACGGGTGAGATCCATGATCAGTGCCCGCAGCGGCGCCAGACCCGTGCTGCCTGCCACCATCAACACGTCGCCGCCGTCGCGGTCCACGTGCAGCCCACCGTGCGGATTGGACAGCCGCCACCGGTCGCCGGGTGTCGTCTCGGCGACGATCGCGGTGCTCACCATGCCTCCGGGCACCGAGCGGATATGGAACTCGATGCCGCCGCTGGGTTCGGTCGGGATCGACGGGCTCAGGTACCGCCACCGGCGCGGCCACTGCGGAACCTGAACCGTCACGTACTGGCCAGCGTGGTAGAACAGCGGCTGGTCCAGTTGCAGCCGCACGACGGAGACGTCGCGGGTGACGCGCATGTGCTCGATAACCGTGCCGTCGCAGTACGGCGGGCCCTCCTCGGCTTCGGCGGCGCCGCGCATCACCCCGATCATCAACGCGACCGCGTCGTGCGTGGCCTCGGCCACCTGGTCGTTCCAGCCGGCCGCGAGGTGATTGCGGAAGCTCGCGTACAGCGCGGTCTGCATGCTGTCGTAATGCCGTTGTGTGACACCGTATTTGCGGTGGTCACGCCCCAGCTGAGCGAGGAAAGTCACCGGCTCCTGTGCCCGTTGGGCGACGAGCTCGCCGAGAACCCACGTCACCGCGTGCCCGAACCGCTGCCGTTGTTCGTCCATGTCCGGCGGGAACAGGTCGCGCACCGACATGTCGATCGCGAACCAGTGCGTGTAAAAGCTTCGGATCAGCTCGGAGCCGAGCGCGGGATCGACCGCGTCGCGCAGCATGCGCAGCGCGTCACGGTCGTCGAGTCCCACGCGGCCCGAGTGTATGTCAGGTTCGCGGCGCCCTTCGCTGGCGAAGCGCCGCCAGCACGATCAACGCCACGCCGAAGACGGTCCAGCAGGCCAACACGATGACCGGCAGCGTGGCGCCCGCGCCGTCGAAGAACGCCGCCGACCGCAGCAGGGTGGCGTTGGCGCCCTGCGGCAGGAACTGCCCAAACTGCCCCCAGCCGCTCGGCAGCAGTTCCGGGGCGCTGTTCAGGCCGGACAGCGGATTGCCCACCAGAAGCGCCAACACCGCGCCCAGCGCCAGGCCGACGCGACCGAACAGCGATCCCAACCCCAGCAGCGTCAACCCCATGGCCAGGATGCCCAGCGTCAGCGCACCGGTGACTCCCCAGAAGTTCGCGTCGATCGACCCCAGGACCCAGCGCAACAGCGAGGCGATGGTCAGGCCGGCGACGCCGGCGAACACCACGGCGGCGGTGAACCGGGTCCACACTTCACGCTTGAGCGCGAGAATCAGCGCGATCGCGGGCAGGAGTCCGGCGAGGGTGATGGGCAGCGCCGATGCGGCCAGCCCGACGCCGCGTGGGTCGTCGGTTGTCGGTGGCGCTAGATCCTCGACGCGCAACTGCGCACCGGTCTTCTGCGCGATGCCGTTGCCGATCTGGGTCAGCATCTGGGCGATCACCGGACTGCCGCCGGTCGCGATCATCAGCGTGGGACCGTCGGGCCCGAGTGCGATGCCGCCGTAGACGTCGCGGGCGCGGATCGCTTCGCGCAGCGCACCCGCGCTCGGGTAATAGGTGAACGAGAACGCGCCAGGCGCCTGCTGCTCCATGGTGGCGGCGACTTGTCCGCTTGCCGCCTGCGGCCCTGCCGCGCCGATCGGCACGTGGTGCGGAGCGGTTCGGGCTGCGGGCAGCGCGAAGGCCAACGCGACGATCGCGATGACGACGGTGAGCGCCACGACCACGCCTGTGGCCCGTACTGCGGCAGGCGGTTCGTGGACCGGCGATGCGTGGTGGCTGGACCGCGCGGGGGTTTCGGTAGTCATGGCCGTGCCTTTTCATTCGTCGTTGAATTAATGCGCATCGGCAGCGTAACTCTGCGGGCGACGGATTTCAACAGTCATTGAAATGCTAATCTCGGGCCATGGCGTCACCTGCGAAAACGACCCGCCGCGGTCGCCGTCAGGGCGAACCGGTGTCGCGCGAGGCGGTGCTCGCCGCGGCGCGCAAGCGGTTCGGCGCCCAGGGATACGAGAAGACGACCCTGCGTGACATCGCCCGCGATGCCCACGTCGACCCGTCGATGGTGCTCTATCTATTCGGGTCCAAGGCCAACCTGTTTCGGGCGTCGCTCAACGTGGTCGTCGACCCCGGGGCGCTGGTCTCTGCACTTTCCGGTGGCCCCGATGACGACCCCGACATCGGCACCCGCATGGTGCGCGCGTACCTGAGGATCTGGCAGTCACCCGAATCGGGCCCCACGATGGTCGCGATGTTGCAGTCGGCCACCTCGAACTCCGACGCCCACGAGGCGTTCCGCGGATTCATGCGGGACTACGTGCTGAGTGCGGTGTCCGATGAGCTCGGGGGAGGAGAGCAGGCCCGGCTGCGCGCACTGCTGGCCGCGAGCCAACTCGTGGGCACGGCGATACTGCGCTTCGTCATGAAGATCCCACCGTTGGCCACGCTGCCCGACGACGACCTGGTACGGCTTCTGGCGCCGACGGTCACGCGGTACCTGACCGCCGACGCCGCCGAGCTCGGTTTGCCTGCGTTCGGCGAGTCATAGCCCGTGAATGCCCTTGTACAGCACCATGAGACCGATCACGACGAGAATGCCCGCCATCAGGACGGCGTGCTGGTTGTCCATCCAATCCTTGAGCCGGACTAGCGGCCGGTCGAGGCGGTCACCGGAGACCGCGTAGGCCAGGATCGGCAGCGCCACCGTCGATCCGGCCGCGATCACGAACCAGGCGACGGCCAGCCAGTCGTCGCGTGCGCCGCCGCCGGCGGTGCCGATCGCCAAACCTGCTGCGGCACAGATGAACAAGACCTTCGGGTTGACCACGGTCAAGGCCATCGCCGCACCGCCCGCCCGCAGCGGGGTCAGCGTGCTCAGGCTCTGCATCCATTTGGGTTTGTGGGCTGACTTCTTCCGCTTCAGCCATCGCTGGATGCCGAACACGATGAGTGCCGCACCGACCACGATCCGGAGATAAGACGCCCATCCCGGCGGTTGGCCCTCGCGCCCACCCATCAAGCTGGACACCTGGAGGAAAACGCTCGTCAGCGCCGCCAACCCGATGATCCAGCCCGCCAAAAAGGCCAGCCCGGTCAGCCGCGGCCGCGGGGTGTGCAGCACGAGCACCGCCGGAATGATCGACAGCGGCGAGAGTGCCACCACCAACGCCAAGGGAATCAGTTCGGTCAGCAACGATCCCTTGTCCACGAGGCCGAACATATCGGAATGCCCGCTGCCGGTGCGGTTTTACAGCGACATGCGCGCGTCGCGCCGCGCCGGGATCGGTGTCAGTGCAGGCGGTAGAAGACCACCGTCGCGAAGTGGAACGTCAGCGCCCAGAACAACATGACGATCGCCACTGTCGCGAGGCCGCGCGCGTTGGTCCGTGCCAGGGACGCGTCCGGCGGCGGACGCAGCCAGTGCTTCAGAAGCGGGTTCACGTAGTAGGGCATGACGACGAAGCTGATGATCAAGCTGGACAACAGGTTTCCGATGAGCAGGTTCAACCACAACGGCAGGCGCAGTGGGGACAGGGCGATGGTGAGCAACATGACCGTCGGATACAGCCCGACCCACACCGCGATCGACGTCTTGAGATCCGAGGGTGGTGGGGCCGGTCTGCCGTGCTCGTCGAAGGCGAACCAACTGCCGAACGAATTGTCGACGGTTCGCAGTTCGAAGTCCGAGAACCTCTCGCCCTCGGCAAGGAGGTCGCGCCGCTGTTTCGAGGCCAGCCAGCGGTCGAGGTCCGCTGCGGTGTCGTAGCGGTAGATCGCGGTCCACTCGTCCTGCACCCCCGGAACGGGGCGGAACAGCTCGCTACCGCGAAAGCCGGGAAACGTGTTCTCGGCCAGGCGAAGTCGCTCCTGCCATGCGAGGAAATCGTCGACATCGTCGGCGCTGACCCGATGGCTGACGACCGCGGTCACCAGCGCATCGTCCGCCTTGGCGCGACCGCCGACGACCTGCTGGGTGGCCGGACCGTCGAAGTACTGCCGGCCTGCGCTCAGGCCGTCCTGTCGGGTGGCGCTGTTGAGCCACGCCTGCAGGTGGGCGACCGAATCGAACCGGTAGATCACCACCCATTCGGGTTGAACGGCGGTGGGTGGGTTGACCTCGGCGCCGAGGAAGCCGGGGTACCGGGAGGCCTCGCGGTTGAGGTCGCGCTGCCACTTCTCGAACTCTCGCTCCTTACCGGTGCGGACCCGCTGGCCGATGATGACCGTGGCGGCGGTGTCGTCGTCTGGCACGGTCAGATCGATCGCGCCGGGTGGTACCGGCAGGCCTTCCACTCGCCGCCCTCGCGCCGGAAGTCGATGTCGAAGGTCTTGGCGCTGGGCTGGTTCGCGGCTGCGAACCGGACCGTGGCGACGGCCGACGCCGCGGGTTCGCCCGCGACCGTCACCGAGCTGACTGAGATCCGGGTGGGACCGTCGGCCTTGCGGCTGGCGTACCACCCGTCTTCGAACCCCGCGGCCCCGCGCATCGGTGCGCAGACGTGTGCGGCGAACGAGTCGAAATCCGCGCGGTTGTACGAGCCGTTCATTCCGGCGAGGACCGCGCGGACCTGATCTTCGTCGCCGGCCGCGGACGCGGGGCCGGCCAGCGCCGATGAGACGACTGCGCTCAGCGCGAAGCCCGCGAGCACGGCGGTGGGTCGACGCATGGGACAAGCCTCGCTGATACAGCTGTGAAAACTGTGACAGTTGTGCGGCGTGTTGTTACTGAAGCTGGCCGTGGCCGCGTCGGATGCGCGGAAAATTGACTAGACTTGAGCGGAACAGACTCAAGATTGACGGCGTTGAACTATCCGACAAGCATTTTCGCCAAGCTCACGTACCCACAGAAAGGGAGGTGTCGTGGACTCGTTCAACCCGACGACCAAGACTCAGGCGGCGCTGACCGCGGCATTGCAGGCGGCCACGTCCGCGGGCAACCCGCAGATCACGCCTGCCCACCTATTGATGGCTCTGCTGACCCAGAACGACGGCATTGCCGCACCCCTTCTCGAGGCCGTCGGCGTCGAACCCGCGACGATCCGCGCGGAAGCGCAGCGACTCCTCGACCGGCTACCCAGCGCCAGCGGCGCGGCGTCACAGCCGCAGCTCGCTCCGCAGGCGCTGGCCGCGATCACCGCCGCCCAGAACCTGGCGACCGAGATGGACGACGAGTACGTCTCGACCGAACACCTGGTCGTCGGGCTGGCCACCGGTGACTCGGATACCGCGAAGCTGCTCAGCGGCCACGGCGCCTCCCCGCAGGCGCTGCGCGAGGCGTTCGTCAAGGTGCGCGGCAGCGCCCGCGTCACCAGCCCGGACCCCGAGGGCAGCTACCAGGCCTTGGAGAAGTACTCCGCCGATCTGACCGCAAGGGCCCGCGAGGGCAAGTTGGACCCGGTCATCGGCCGCGACACCGAGATTCGTCGCGTCGTGCAGGTGCTGTCCCGTCGCACCAAGAACAACCCGGTGCTGATCGGCGAGCCTGGCGTCGGCAAGACCGCGATCGTCGAGGGCCTGGCCCAGCGCATCGTGGCGGGCGACGTACCGGAAAGCCTGCGCGATAAGACCGTCGTCAGCCTGGACCTGGGCTCGATGGTCGCCGGCTCGAAGTACCGCGGTGAGTTCGAGGAGCGGCTGAAGGCCGTGCTCGACGAGATCAAGAACTCGGCGGGTCAGATCATCACCTTCATCGACGAGCTGCACACGATCGTCGGCGCCGGTGCCACCGGCGAGGGTTCGATGGACGCAGGCAACATGATCAAGCCGATGCTGGCCCGCGGTGAGCTGCGCCTGGTCGGCGCGACCACGCTCGACGAGTACCGCAAGTACATCGAGAAGGACGCCGCGCTGGAGCGCCGCTTCCAGCAGGTCTATGTCGGTGAGCCGTCCGTCGAGGACACCGTCGGCATCCTGCGCGGGCTCAAGGACCGCTACGAGGTGCACCACGGTGTGCGCATCACCGACTCCGCGTTGGTGGCGGCGGCGACGCTGTCCGACCGCTACATCACCTCACGGTTCCTGCCGGACAAGGCGATCGACCTGGTCGACGAGGCCGCGTCCCGGCTGCGCATGGAGATCGACTCGCGGCCGGTCGAGGTCGACGAGGTCGAGCGGCTGGTGCGCCGCCTCGAGATCGAGGAGATGGCGCTGTCCAAGGAAGAGGACGCCGCCTCCAAGGAGCGGCTGGAGAAGCTGCGCGGCGAACTGGCCGATAAGAAGGAGGAGCTGGCCCAACTAACCAGCAGGTGGCAGAACGAGAAGAACGCCATCGACATTGTCCGCGAGCTCAAGGAGCAGCTCGAGTCGCTGCGAGGTGAGGCCGACCGCGCTGAACGCGACGGCAACCTGGAGCGGGCCGCCGAACTGCGGTACGGCCGCATCCCCGAGGTGGAGAAGAAGCTCGACGCGGCGCTCCCGCACGCCGAGGCGCGCGAAGACGTCATGCTCAAGGAGGAGGTCGGACCCGACGACATCGCCGACGTGGTGTCGGCCTGGACCGGTATCCCCGCGGGCCGGATGCTCGAGGGCGAGACGGCCAAGCTGCTGCGCATGGAGGACGAGCTGGGCAAGCGCGTCGTCGGGCAGAAGAAGGCCGTGCAGGCGGTGTCGGATGCCGTGCGGCGCAGCCGCGCCGGTGTCGCCGACCCGAACCGGCCGACGGGTTCGTTCATGTTCCTGGGCCCGACCGGTGTCGGTAAGACCGAGCTGGCCAAGGCGCTGGCGGAGTTCCTGTTCGACGACGAGCGGGCGATGGTCCGCATCGACATGAGCGAGTACGCCGAGAAGCACTCGGTGGCCCGCCTGGTCGGCGCGCCTCCCGGCTACGTCGGCTACGACCAGGGCGGTCAGCTGACCGAGGCCGTGCGGCGTCGCCCGTACACGGTGATCCTGTTCGACGAGATCGAGAAGGCCCACCCGGACGTCTTCGACGTGCTGTTGCAGGTGCTCGACGAGGGCAGGCTGACCGACGGCCAGGGCCGCACGGTCGACTTCCGCAACACGATCCTGATCCTGACGTCGAACCTGGGTGCCGGCGGTACCGAGGAGCAGGTGATGGCCGCCGTGCGCGGGGCGTTCAAGCCGGAGTTCATCAACCGGCTCGACGACGTGATCATCTTCGACGGGCTGAACCCCGAGGAGCTGGTGCACATCGTCGACATCCAGCTCGAGCAGCTGGCCAAGCGGTTGGAGCAGCGCAGGCTCACCCTCGAGGTGTCCCTACCCGCCAAGAAGTGGCTGGCCCAGCGGGGCTTCGACCCGCTCTACGGCGCCCGCCCGCTGCGCAGGCTGATCCAGCAGGCCATCGGCGACCAGCTGGCCAAGCTGCTGCTGGCAGGCGATGTGCACGACGGCGACATCGTGCCGGTCAACCTCAGCGCCGACGGCGACTCGCTGGTGCTGGGCTGACGTCCGTCGTTCCGCCGCGAAATTGCATTCCGGCAGCGAAATGTCGAGTAGACACCTGCTGGAATGCAATTTCGCGCGGCGGATATTGGCAGATGCCGGGTTGTGACCAGGATGAGTTCGGGATTCGGCGCTACCTGCACGTAGGCTAGAGCGCAATGGTCCCGCTTTGGTTCACGCTGTCCGCGCTGTGCTTCGTCGGTGCGGCCGTGCTGCTCTACGTCGACATCGACCGTCGACGCGGTTTGGGGCGTCGACGCAAGTCCTGGGCGAAGTCACACGGCTTCGACTACGAACACGAATCGACCGACATCGTCCAACGCTGGAAGCGCGGTGTGATGTCGACGGTCGGCGAGGTCGCCGCGAAGAACGTGGTCCTCGGGCAGATCCGCGGCGAGGCGGTGTTCATCTTCGACCTCGAAGACGTCGCGACGGTGATCGCGCTGCACCGCAAGGTCGGCACCAACGTCGTCGTCGACCTGCGGCTCAAGGGCATCAAAGAGCCGCGAGAAAACGACATCTGGCTGCTCGGGGCGATCGGCCCGCGCATGGTCTACTCCACCAACCTCGATGCCGCCCGACGTGCGTGCGACCGGCGGATGGTGACATTCGCCCACACCGCCCCCGACTGTGCCGAAATCATGTGGAACGAGGAGCACTGGACGCTGGTCTCCATGCCTGTGACCAGCACACGTGCGCAGTGGGACGAGGGTCTGCGCACCGTGCGCCAGTTCAACGACCTTCTTCGCGTCCTGCCGCCGACCCCGCAGGCCATGGCGCAGGGCAGCCAGGGCACGCTGGCCCGGCGAAGCGGGTCGCCCAGCCGCCCGCTCACCCCCGCGGCCGGCCGCGAACCGGCACCGGGCGTCGACGCTCCGGCCCGCCCCGAAGCGCGCTATCCCCAGCAGCCGCCCCGGCCCGACGCACGGCGTCAGCCCCCGTCGCGCAACGGACGGCAGTCACCGCACTATCAGCGGTAAGTGGGGCCCGGAACCCGCGACCAGGGGAAGTAGCCTGAAGCCATGTCCCGCCCCGTCGCCCTGATCACCGGACCGACGTCCGGTATCGGCGCGGGCTTCGCGCGCAGATTCGCCCGCGACGGCCACGATCTCGTGCTCGTCGCGCGCGACGCGACCAGGCTCGAGCGCCTTGCCGCCGAACTGCGCGACGAAGGCGGTGCGGCCGTCGAGGTGCTCACCGCCGACCTTGCCGAGGCCGCCGACCGCGCGAAGGTCGCCGATCGACTCGCCGCAGGTATTCAGGTGCTGGTCAACAACGCCGGTTTCGGAACGTCCGGCGAGTTCTGGAGCGCGGACTATTCACTGCTGCAATCGCAGCTCGACGTCAACGTCACCGCCGTCATGCAGCTGACGCACGCGGTGCTGCCCCCGATGCTGGACGCTGCGCGCGGCACGGTGATCAACGTCGCCAGCGTCGCCGGCCTGGTACCCGGCCGCGGGTCGACGTATTCGGCCTCTAAGTCCTGGGTGGTCGCATTCTCCGAGGGCCTCGCCAACGGCCTGGGCGGCACCGGAGTCGGAGTGCACGCGCTGTGCCCGGGCTTCGTGCGCACCGAGTTCCACCAGCGGGCGGGCATCGACATGGACGGCACACCGTCGTGGTTCTGGCTCGAGGTCGACGACGTGGTTCGCGAGACGATGGCCGGCGTCGCGAAGGGAAAGGTCGTGATCATCCCCGGTGTGCAGTACAAGGTGCTCACGACCGCAGGACGGGTGGTGCCGCGAAACCTGGTGCGCGCCATGACTAAAGTCGTGGGCCGGGGTCGTGGTCGGACATAGGGCACCGCGTACGTGCGTGCGCTGATCGTGGCGCTGACCGCGATCGTCGTCGTCGCGGCATCGGCATGCTCCACAGACGATGCGTCGATTCACCCCTACGGCGCGCAGACCGCCACCTTGGGCGAATCCCTTGCCACACTGGGCTGGAACATGTCGGTGTCGAACCTGCGCTTCGACGGCGACTACGTGCTGTTCGACGTCGACGCGTCACCCGCGGACGCCGACGGGCCGCACGCCAAGCCGGAAGACATCCGGTTCGGCCTGTACGGGGCGCTCGCGCACCCGATCGAGGCCAACGGCATCGGAAGCTGTCGTGATGCGACCGACCTTGAGCTGCAACCACTCTCGGCCCCCACGCCCGACCGCCTTACCGGCACGGTCTGCATAGGGCCCGCGCGTGACCAGGTGCAGGTGCGCGGCGTGTACGTCTACTCGCCGCGCGACCGGACACCGGGAACCACCGTCGCCCATCCCGCGGCCTTTCCCGTCGGACTGCCCGCGGTCAGGGACAACGACACCGGATTGTCGATCCGCACGACGAGTCTGGATGCGTTCCGCGCCGACGGCGCCATGCTCGCCCCGGCGGCGCTGGGCGATCCGAACGCGTTCACCGGAAACGGCTACATGCTGATCGGTCTCGAGATCAGCGGTATGGCAGAGCAATACCGCGAGGTCTCGCAGCAGCGCGGTGGGCCGGCGATGGTGCTGGTGTCGCCGACACTGCCGGCACCCGGGCTGAGCCACGCATGCGACGTCTACGGCGCCTCGGTGCTGGTGCTTCCCGATGCCTCCCGCGACGCCGTCCAGGTGCGGGCATCGCTGTGCACCCAGGGCGAGATCAACAAGGCGCTGCTGTACGCGACCGTTTCGCTCGTCGGGACCCACGCCGCGCTCTGGACGAAGGATGACTGACCCACCGGAACCCGAAGCCGCCGGCCCCACCGAATGGGGCGAGGCGCCCGGCGTCGGCCCGTGGCAGGGGCCCCCACCCGACGACCCGCGCTACGACCCGGCCTTGCTCCGCGACGGGGACACCCGCAATGTCGTTGATGCGTACCGCTATTGGACACGCGAAGCGATCATCGCCGACATCGACCAGCGCAGGCACGCCCTGCACGTCGCGATCGAGAACTTCGGCAACGACGCCAACATCGGCGCGGTCGTGCGCACCGCGAACGCGTTTGCCGTCGACACCGTGCACATCGTCGGAAGGCGACGGTGGAACCGTCGCGGCGCGATGGTGACCGACCGCTACCAACGGCTGCGCCACCACGACACCACCGCCGCGATGCTCGCTCACGCGGCCGACGCCGGCCTGACGGTCGTCGCCGTCGACAACGTCCCGGGCGCGGTGCGCATCGAGACCACGCCGTTGCCGCGCGACTGCCTGCTGGTCTTCGGCCAGGAGGGACCGGGGATCACCCCCGAGGCGAGGGCCGGCGCCGCCCTGACCGTGTCCATCGCCCAATTCGGCTCGACACGCAGCATCAACGCCGGCGTCGCGGCGGGTATCGCGATGCACACCTGGATCACCCAACACGGGGACCTTTCGGCGGCCTGGTAAGGCAGGATCGACACCATGGATCAGCTCTGGGCCAACCGCGCAGCCAGCGCTGAGGCCGCGATCGCCACCCGACACATCAGACGGCTGTGGGGCCTGCCGGGCACCCAACTGGGCGTTGTCGCCTGGCCCGCCACGCGGCAGCACCGGCTGTTCGGAACGTGGCACTACTGGTGGCAGGCGCATCTGCTCGACAACCTCGTCGACGCCCAACGGCGCGATCCTCGGCCCGAGCGGCAGAAGGCGATCGCGCGCCAGATCCGCGCACACCGGTTGCGCAACAATTTCTCCTGGGTCAACGACTACTACGACGACATGGCGTGGCTGGCGCTGGCGCTGGAACGCGCGGCCGCGCTCGCATCCGTCGAGCGGCCCAAGGCGCTGAAGAAACTGTCCGAGCAGTTCATGAACGCGTGGGTGCCAGAAGACGGCGGCGGCATCCCCTGGCGCAAACAGGACCAGTTCTTCAACGCGCCCGCCAACGGCCCGGCCGCGATCTTCCTGGCTCGCTACGACCGGTTGCGCCGCGCACAGCAGATGTCGGACTGGCTCGACGAAACCCTGATCGACCCGGACACCCACCTCGTGTTCGACGGCATCAAGGGTGGCTCGCTCGTGCGGGCGCAGTACACGTACTGCCAAGGCGTGGTGCTGGGGCTGGAAACGGAACTGGCGGCGCGCACCGACGACCCCGAGCACGCCGCCCGGGTGCACCGGTTGACCGCCGCGGTCGCCGAACACATGGCGGTCGACGGCGTCATCAAGGGCGCAGGCGGTGGTGACGGTGGCCTTTTCAACGGCATCCTCGCCCGCTATCTCGCGCTCGTCGCGACGACGCTGCCGCAGAACGGCGAAGACGACGCGGCGGCCCGAGACACCGCCCGCTCGCTGGTGCTGGCCTCCGCGGAGGCGGCGTGGCAGAACCGCCAGGTGGTCGACGGACTGCCGCTGTTCAGCGCATTCTGGGACCGCACCGCCGAGATCCCCACCGCAGCAGGGGAGCAGGCACAGTTCGTCGAGGGCGCGGTCAACGCCTCCGAGGTGCCCGAGCGCGACCTGTCGGTGCAGCTGGCGGGCTGGATGCTGATGGAAGCGGCCCACGCGGTGGCGGGGGAGTGAGCACCGAAGCCGGTCTACGCATCGCCCGCGTGCTGCCCGCTCGGTTCAGCGCCGGCGCCAAAGCGGCCAAGACCGGGGAGAACGCCGCGGCGGGGCTGCTGCTGCTCTTCACCCTCGCGGCGCTGCTCTGGGCGAATTCGCCGTGGGCGCACAGCTATTGGATGCTGCTGGACACCCATGTCGGGTTCACCTTCGCCGAGCACCGCTTCGAGCTGACCGTCAAACATCTGATCAACGACGGTCTGATGGCGTTCTTCTTCTTCATCGTCGGCCTCGAGGTCAAGCACGAGTTCGCCATCGGCGAGCTCACCGACCGGGCCAGGGCCGCCGTACCTGTGGTGGCGGCGTTCGCCGGCCTGGTGGTGCCCGCCGCGATCTTCTTGTTGATCAACCCTTCCGGACAGGATGCGCAGGCGTGGGGGGTGGTGATCTCCACCGACACCGCGTTCTTGATCGGGGCGCTGGCGATCATCAAACCCAAGTTCCCGGCCCGGCTGCGGATCTTCCTGCTCACCCTGGCCGTCGTCGACGATGTCGGCGCGCTGTGCGTGATCGCCCTGTTCTACTCCGATCGCATCGACGTTGTGCCGCTTGTGATCTCGCTGGCGCTGATTGCGGCGATCGCGGTGGTGCGCTTCATGCCCGCCGGCCGGGGACCGGCCTACGCCGTGCTCGGCTTCTCACTGTGGGTGAGCCTGTACATGGCCGGTGTGCACCCGACGCTGGCCGGCGTGGCGGTGGCCCTGTTGATTCCGGTGTTCTCGCCCGAGCGCAGCCAGGTCGAGGAGGTCGTCGCGCGTATCCGGGCGTTCCGGCAGTCGCCGAACTCCCGCTATGCCCGCGAGGTCACTCGCGGTCTGCGCGACTCGATCTCGATCAACGAGCGGCTTCAGACCAGCGTAGGCCCGTATGTGTCCTTCCTGGTGCTGCCGCTGTTCGCGTTGGTCAACGCCGGTGTCCAACTCGACGCCCAGACCGTCTCGGCGGCGTTAGGCTCACCGCTGACATGGGGTGTCGTCGCCGGTCTGGTGGTCGGCAAGTTCATCGGCATCACCGCCGCGACATGGATCATGCAACGCAGCGGCGTCGGTGCACTGGCCCCCGGCCTGAGCTTGCGCCGGATCGCCGGCGGTGCCGCGCTGTCCGGAATCGGTTTCACCATCTCGCTTTTCATCGTCGACATCGCGGTCGACGATCCGGGCCGTCGCGAGCAGGCCATCATCGGCGTGCTTCTCGCGTCGGTGATCGCCTTCTTCCTCGGCTGGTTGATCTTCCGGATCACCGACCGGCTCAGCCCGCCGGACCCGGTCGGCCTGAAACTATTGCGGCCGATCGACCCGGACCGGGACCACATCGCCGGCGAACCCGACGCCCCGCTGACGTTGGTAGAGTACGGCGACTTCGAGTGTCCCTTCTGCAGTCGCGCGACCGGGGCCATCGACGAGGTGCGCGAGCACTTCGGCGCCGAACTGCGCTACGTGTGGCGCCACCTACCGCTGGAGCGCGTCCATCCCCGCGCCTTCGACGCCGCACGGGCCAGCGAGGCCGCCGCGCTGCAGGGCAGGTTCTGGGAGATGGCCCACGAACTGTTCGGCCACCAGGACGACCTGGAGTGGTCGGACATCTACCGCTACGCCGTGGGCGCGGGCTGCGACATCGAGCGATTCGACCAGGACGTGCGGGTGCACTCGTCGAAGGTCTACCACCACGTTCAGGACGACGCGCAGGACGCGGAGTTGATGGACCTGAACTCGACGCCGACCTTCTTCGTCAACGGCAAACGGCACAAAGGTCCATGGGACGCCGCCAGCCTCATCCGCGCGCTCGAGAACAGCCGAGGCCGCTAGCCCGGCTGCTCCCCCGAGGTGGAATCGAGCGGGGGTGCGGCGATCCCTGCACGTTTGGCCGCGCGGCGACGCTTGTACCACTCGACGAACATCGGCAGCACCGAGATCACGACGATCGCGATCACGATCGGCTCGAGCAGCTTCTGGACGGTCTCGAACCGGCCGAGCCAATATCCGAGCAGGGTCAGTCCGACACCCCACACGACCGCGCCGATCACGTTGAACAACGTGAACACCGGATAGCTCATCCGGGCCGCGCCCGCGGTCAACGGCGCGAGCGTGCGGACGATCGGCACGAAGCGGGCGATGACGATCGCGAACGGTCCGCGCTGCTCGAAGAACACGTGCGCCTCTTCGAGGTACTTCTGTTTGAGGATCCGCGCATCGGGTTTGAACATCGCGGTGCCGATATTGCGCCCGATCCAGTAGCCGACCTGACCGCCCAGCACCGCGGCGATGGGGATGAACAGCAGCAGCTGCCAGAGCTGGAAGTTGATGACCTCTCCGCCGCCTTCGGCCAGCGCGGCCGTGCCCGCGGCCAGCATGCCCGCGACGAACAGCAGCGAATCGCCAGGCAGGATCGGGAACAACACCCCGGACTCGACGAAGATGACGACCAGCAGCCCGATCAGCGCCCACGTGCCGAAGTAGCCCAGCAGCGTCATCGGGTCGAGGAAGTCCGGCATCAGCGCCAAGTGGTCGGTCGCCGCGAGGGCCATCGACGGTGAGGGGGTGGTCACAAGGCCCCAAGATACCGGGCTGTCTCGTCGGTCCGGGAAACGACGATGCCGGGCGTACTCGCGGGACCACCGATACGCTCACAGAATGCCCACCCATAAGGCGGTTCTCGTCGAATCCGTCGGCGCTCCTCTCACGCTGGCCGACGTCGAAACCACCTCCCCGCCGCCGCTGCATGTGCGCATCGCCGTCGCCGCATGCGGCGTGTGCGGTACCGACCACGGCTTCGTGGCCGGCGGCTTTCCCAATCTGAACTGGCCGATCACGTTGGGCCACGAGATCGCCGGGACCATTGCCGAGGTCGGCGAGGGTGTCGGGGATTTCGCGGTCGGTGACCGGGTGGCCGTCGGATGGTTCGGCGGCAACTGCAACCGATGTGTGCCGTGCCGCAAGGGCCAGTTCATGCAGTGCGAGCGCATGCAGGTGCCGAGCTGGCACTATCCGGGCGGCTACGCCGAATCGGTCACCGCGCCCGTCACCGCGCTGGCCCGCATCCCCGAGGGGTTGTCGTTCGTGGAGGCCGCGCCGATGGGCTGCGCGGGCGTCACCACCTTCAACGGGCTGCGGCAGACCAAAGCCAAGCCCGGTGACCTCGTCGCCGTGCTCGGTGTCGGCGGCCTCGGTCACCTCGGTGTGCAGTTCGCCAGGGCGATGGGTTTCGAGTCCGTGGCGATCGCCCGCGGTGCGGACAAGGAGGCCGACGCCCGCGAACTCGGCGCGCATCACTACATCGACTCCAAGGCCGTCGACGTCGCCGCGGCGCTCCAGCACCTCGGCGGTGCGGCCGTGGTGCTGGCGACGGCAGCGAATTCACAGGCGATGGCCGACACCGTCGGCGGGCTGGCGGCCCAGGGCGAGCTCGTCATCATCGGCGTCACCGCCGACCCGCTGCCGATCGCCCCGGTCCAGCTGATCACCGACGGTCTGAGCGTCAGCGGCCATCCGTCGGGCACCTCGCGCGATGTCGAGGAGACGATGCACTTCGCGGTGCAGAGCGGGGTGCGCGCCCGGATCGAGGAGCGCCCGCTGACCGAGGCCGCCGAGGCGTACGCCGCAATGGAGGAAGGCCGGGCCCGATACCGCATGGTCTTGACCATGTGAAACGGCCGTCGCGGTGGGATAATCGCCGAAACGGCGAGAGGACGGCTCATGCCCATCGCAACGCCCGAGGTGTACGCGCAGATGCTCGACCGGGCCAAGGAGCACGGCTACGCGTTTCCGGCCATCAACTGCACGTCATCGGAATCGGTGAACGCGGCCATCAAGGGCTTTGCCGACGCCGGCAGTGACGGGATCATCCAATTCTCCACCGGTGGAGCCGAATTCGCGTCGGGACTCGGGGTCAAGGACATGGTCACCGGTGCGGTTGCGCTCGCCGAGTTCGCTCACGTCATCGCCGACAGGTATCCGATCACGGTGGCGTTGCACACCGACCACTGTCCTAAGGGCAAGCTCGACACCTACGTGCGGCCGCTGCTGGCCATCTCGCAGCAACGGGTTTCCGACGGTGGGCAGCCGTTGTTCCAGTCGCACATGTGGGACGGCTCGGCGGTCCCCCTCGACGAGAACCTCGAGATCGCACGCGAACTGCTCAAGGACGCCGCGGCGGCGAAGATCGTGCTGGAGATCGAGATCGGTGTGGTCGGCGGCGAGGAGGACGGCGTCGCCAACGAGATCAACGACAAGCTCTACACCACCGCCGAGGATTTCGAGAAGACCGTCGAGGTGCTCGGTGCGGGCGAACACGGCAGGTACCTGCTGGCCGCGACGTTCGGCAACGTCCACGGCGTGTACAAGCCGGGCAACGTCAAACTCCGGCCCGAAATCCTCGACGAGGGGCAGAAGGTCGCCGCAGCCAAACTCGGATTACCCACGGATGCACAGCCTTTCGACTTCGTCTTCCACGGCGGCTCGGGCTCGCTGAAGTCCGAGATCGAGGACGCGTTGCGCTACGGCGTCGTGAAGATGAACGTCGACACCGACACCCAGTACGCCTTCACCCGCCCGGTGGCCGCGCACATGTTCACCAACTACGACAAGGTGTTGAAGGTCGACGGGGAGGTCGGCGACAAGAAGGCCTACGACCCGCGCAGCTACCTGAAGAAGGCGGAGGCCTCGATGAGCGAACGCGTGGTCGAGGCGTGCCGCGATCTGCACAGCGCGGGCCGATCAGTCACCGCGAGCGCGTGATTTCGGTGTAGTTGGTTGCGGTCGGCGCGACGAACTACACCGAACTCGCTTATTGGGGGGCCTGGCAGATCTTCCACTGGTCGTCGCGGAATTCCAGGTCGAAGCTGCGCGTCGACCGGGTCTGGGGCGCGTAGGCCATGAACGCGGTCACGTTCGCCTCGGCGTGGTCTCCGTTGATCACCACCTGGTCGATGCTGGCGACCACCGGATACTGCTTGGCTGCGGCGACCCGTTCGTGGATCTCCTCCCACGTCTTGTCGTCGTATCTGACGTAGCTGTCGCGCTTGCTGCCGCAGGTGATACTGCGCAACTTCGCCAGGTCGCCGCTTTGGATCGCGGTGTCGAACTCCTCGATGGTGTTGCGGACCATCTCCTCCTGCGACGCCCCCGGCTCCGAGTTCCTGGTCAACAAGACGGTGCCGAGCACCGCGATCGCCACCAGCGCGGCGATGACCAGCACTACGGCCACCACCCATCCCCAGCTGCGGCGCTGCTGCGGAGCGCCGGGAGCATCGCCACGCGGCGGAATAACCTGCGGGGCAACGGGTTTCTGCTGTCCTGCGACGCCGGGAGAGGAGAACACCTCAGTGGCCGGTTCCGCCGGGGTGTCGATCTTCTGGGTCGTGCCCGCGTCGAATCCGGAGGGCGCGGTGAATCGGCGCTCACCCTGCTCGGCGCCCGGCGCCGACTCGGGGTGCGGTTGAGCGGTCGACATCACCTCGGTCGCGGGCTCGTGGTCGGCGTGCGGTTCGATCACCTCGGTGGCCGCGTCGGCGTCGTGAACCTCGCCGGGCTGGTCGCGGGTCTCGTCGGCCCGCGAGTCGTCGTCAGCGGAGTCGGCGGGCCGGGCATCGTCGCTTTCGGGTGTTTCGGGGTTCTCGGAGGCGTCAACGTCCGAGGCGTCCGACCCTTCGGGACCATCTTCCGGCTGGTCAGGCCCTGATGGATTCGACATGCCTGTTGCGGTCCTCCCTTACGACGCTACGGCCGGAAGCTTAGTCACCGCCGCCCAGTCCGCGCTCGGACCCCGTGCGGCACCGCCCGCAGCGGCGCGCACGGCACAATGGGGGCCATGACAGGGATGGGTGATCTTCTGGGGCCGGATCCGGTGCTGCTGCCCGGCGACAGCGACGCCGAAGCCGAACTCGCCGCGGGGGAGAAGCCCGCGATCGTGGCGGCCGCGCATCCCTCCGCGTCGGTCGCATGGGCGACGCTGGCCGAGGACGCGCTCTCCGACGACAGGGCGATCACCGCCTACGCCTATGCGCGCACCGGCTATCACCGCGGGCTGGATCAGTTGCGCCGCAACGGCTGGAAGGGCTTCGGCCCCGTGCCCTACAGTCACGAACCGAACCGCGGATTTCTGCGCTGTGTCGCGGCGCTGGCCCGTGCCGCCGACGTGATCGGGGAGACCGACGAGAACCAGCGCTGCCTGGACTTGCTCGACGACTGCGATCCGTCGGCGCGGGCCGAGCTCGGGCTTGTCTGACTATTCCGCTTCGCAGTTGCAGTCCCCGGTGCCGTCGCCGGGTTCCACCTGAACCGTCGCATGATCCAGACCGCGTTCGGTCAGCACGGCGCGCGCATCGTCGAGCACCAGCGCCGAATCGCGGTTGCTGGTCAGGTGCGCGGTGACCATGTCCTTGCCCGGCACCAGGGTCCACACGTGCAGATCGTGCACATCGGTCACGCCCTCGACCGCGCACAGGGCGACCCGCAACTCCTCGACGTCGATGTGAGCGGGCGACGACTCCGACAAGATCCGCAAAGCGGCGCGCGCCAGTGCGAACGCCCGCGGCAACACCCACAGAGCGACGAACACCGCGACCACGACGTCGGCGTACGGCCAGCCCGTCGTGACCGTGACGATGCCCGCGATCAGCACACCGATGCTGCCGACGGTGTCGGCGACGACCTCCATGTAGGCGCCCTTGACGGCCAGGCTCGTCTCGGAGTGCGAGCGCAGCAGCAGCACGACGACGGCGTTGGCCACCAGCCCCGCCAGGGCCACGACGATCATCGGCACGCCGGGCACCTCGGGCGCGTCGCCGATCCGTTCGATCGCCTCGATGAGGATGAACGCCGCGACGCCGAGTAGCAGTACCGCGTTGGCCACGGCGGTGAACACCTCGGCGCGGTGCCAGCCGTACGTGCGGGCCGGGGAGGTACTGCCCCTGCGGGCCAGCAGTACCGCGGTCAGGCCCATGAACATCGCGACCAGATCGGTCAGCATGTGGCCGGCGTCCGCCAGCAGCGCGATCGAGTTGATCATCAGCGCCGTGACGAGCTCGATCACGAAGAAGGCGGTCAGGATCGCCGCGGCGACCGCCATCCGGCTGACCCGGGTGTCGCCTCTGCTGTGATCGTGACCGGCACCCATGCCAGCAATATATGCGGAGATACGCATATGTTGCAAGGAGGTGGCCCGCCCGGCGCTCATCGCGGCGGGATCAGAACCAGGCCGACCAGAACCGGGTCAGATCGCTGCCCAGCCACACCAGCGGGCGCGGCACGCCGGTGAAGTCGAAGAACCACAGCACCACCTGCCAGAACCACGTGTTGAGTCCCGGGGTGAAGAGCAGCAGCAGCAAGACCAGCAGGCCCCACTGCTTGGCCGGAGCCACCGCTCGTTGGGTCTGCGGGCTCAGGTGCGGCTCGAGCGCGCCGTATCCGTCCAGTCCGGGGACCGGCAGCATGTTCAGCACGAAGGCGGTGACCTGGAGGAAGCCCAGGAACGCCATGCCGGCCCAGAAGACGCCGTGCGCGGGGTCGTAGAGCACGCTCGTCAGCACCAGCAGCAGCACCGCGAACACCAGGTTGGTGGACGGGCCCGCCAGGCTGACCAGTGTGCGCTGGCGTCGGGACATCCAGGCGGTGTGGACGTACACCGCCCCGCCGGGCAGACCGATCCCGCCGATCGCGATGATCGCGACCGGCAGCCCGATCGACAACAGGGGGTTGGAGTACTTGAGCGGGTTGAGCGTGAGGTAGCCGCGCACCGCGACGTCGCGGTCGCCGAACCGCCATGCGGTGTAGGCGTGCGCGAACTCGTGCACGCACAGCGACACCAACCAGCCCGCGATCACGAACGTGAACACCCCGACATAGGCCAGCGGTCGCGAGATCTCCGTCGCGCACACCCATGCCAGTACGCCGCCGGCCACGGTGGCCGCCACGATCGCGAGGAACACCGGGCTGGGCCGCACCGACCGGTGCAGCGGACGAACGCTCACGGGTCGAAGCTACCCGAGGTCAGCGCACCCGCAGCCAGCCTTCGGTGTGCCGGTAGAACGTCGAGCGCTTCACCGGACGCGCGGCCTTGACGCCGTCGCGGACCACGATGGCGCCGGTGGCGCCGAGCTGGGCCGCCCGTCCCGTCACCCACCGTTGCGGCCGCATGTGACGCGACAGCACGCTGGCGCGCAGACCGGGCATCGTCGGTATCGGTTCGATGCGCACTCCGGTCGCCGCTCCGTCGAAGAGCACCTCGTCGTCGACCACGGCCTCGCCGATCAACTCGGCGGGCGGCGAACCCTTCTCGAGCCCGCTCTCACCGAGCCAGAACGCGGCGCCGACGAGCGCGGTTCCCCGGTCGTCACGGATCAGCGGCACCCGCGTGGCGCGGCCGCGCAGTGCCCGGCGCGCGTGCCACGGCCTGCGCACGTGGGCCACCTCGACACCGAGCCGATCGGTGCGCAGCAGCCGGGTCAGCACCGTCGCCACATCAGCCTCGGAGCCGACGACGACGAGGCGACGGCAGGGCACATCCGGTGTCTCGGCAACCGGCAGGCCGCGCAGCGCGGTCGGTATCCGACGTCGGCCGAAACGCAACACCACGACTTCAGCGGTGCTCAAGTTCGGCTCCTCGCAAGTTGCTGGGATAGGGTGTCTCACCGGCTGCAACAAGGTTTTGGGTGCAAGGGTAGCCGGAATTGCGAGGTCCAAGTCATGCCGGCAATCGTGCTCATCGGCGCGCAATGGGGCGATGAGGGCAAAGGTAAAGCCACCGACCTGCTCGGTGGACGCGTCCAGTGGGTGGTGCGCTATCAGGGCGGCAACAACGCCGGCCACACCGTCGTCCTGCCGACTGGTGAGAACTTCGCCCTCCACCTGATCCCGTCGGGCATCCTCACCCCGGGCGTGACCAACGTCATCGGCAACGGCGTGGTGGTCGACCCGGGGGTGCTGCTCACCGAACTGCAGGGCCTCGTCGACCGCGGCGTGGACACCGAGCGCCTCCTGATCTCCGCGGACGCACACCTGCTGATGCCGTATCACGTCGCGATCGACAAGGTCGTCGAGCGGTATGCGGGCAGCAAGAAGATCGGCACCACCGGCCGCGGTATAGGCCCCTGCTACCAGGACAAGATCGCCCGGATCGGCATCCGCATGGCCGACGTGCTAGACCCCGCGTTGCTGGCCGAGAAGATCGAGGCCGCACTGGACTTCAAGAACCAGGTGCTGGTCAAGGTCTACAACCGCAAGGCGCTCGACGCCGCCGAGGTGGTCGACAGCCTGCTCAACCAGGCCGAGGGTTTCAAGCACCGCATCGCCGACACCCGGTACCTGCTCAACACGGCGCTGGAGAACGGCGAGACCGTGCTGCTCGAGGGCTCCCAGGGCACCCTGCTCGACGTGGACCACGGCACGTATCCCTATGTGACGTCGTCGAATCCGACGGCCGGTGGCGCCGCGGTGGGGTCGGGCATCGGGCCCACCCGGATCACCACGGTGCTCGGAATCCTCAAGGCTTATACGACGCGCGTCGGCTCGGGTCCGTTCCCCACCGAGCTGTTCGACGAAAAGGGCGAGTACCTGTCCAAGACCGGTGGCGAGTTCGGCGTGACGACCGGCAGGCGACGCAGGTGCGGTTGGTTCGACGCCGTCATCGCCCGATATGCCACCAGGGTCAACGGCATCACCGACTACTTCCTCACCAAACTCGACGTGCTGTCCAGCCTGGAGACCGTGCCGGTGTGTGTCGGGTACCGGGTGCACGGCCGGCGTCTGGACGACATGCCGATGACCCAGTCCGAGATCGCGCTTGCCGAGCCGATTTACGAAGAGCTGCCCGGTTGGTGGGAGGACATCTCCGGAGCGCGCGAGTTCGACGACCTGCCCGCCAAGGCGCGCGATTACGTACTGCGGGTCGAAGAGCTTGCCGGAGCGCATGTTTCGTGTATCGGCGTGGGCCCCGGCCGAGACCAGACGATCGTGCGTCGCGATTTCCTGGCCCAGCCGTGATGTGGGGGCATCGCCCGCTTGCGGGGGACGCTTGCGCGAAGAGCCGACAGCGATGACGGATCCGCACCTCGAAGATCCTGACTACGACAAGCACGGCGGATTCCCGAACTATCAACGGGCCGAGCCCGGGCCGGGATTCGGCCGGTTCCTCACGGCGATGCGGCGCGCACAAGACCTCGCGGTGTCGGCCGACCCGGACAGCGACACCTGGGACCGAGCCGCCGACCAGGCCGAGGCCCTGGTGGCACTGCTCGACCCCTTCCGCGCCGCCGAAGGTGTCGGCCCGGCCAACCGCGTGCCGTCGCTGCCCGGTGCGGGCAGCCTGCTGATGCCGCCGTACCGGGAGGTGGAGCTCGACCCGACCGGGGTCACCCTCAAGGTGCAGTTCAGCCGGTATCACGTCGGAGGCAACTCCGCGGTGCACGGCGGGGTGCTGCCGTTGCTGTTCGACTCGGTGTTCGGCATGGTGATCCACGCCGTCGGCCGGCCGATCAGCCGCACCGGCTTCCTGCACGTCGACTACCGCAAGGTGACCCCGATCGACACCGAGCTGTCGGCCCGCGGCTGGCTGCGGGAAGCCCAGGGACGCAAGGCTTTCGTCAACGCCGAGCTGCGCGACCCCGACGACAACCTGCTCGCCGAGGCGAACGGGTTGATGATCCAGCTGCTCGCCGGTCAGCCGTGAGGCCGATGGCGTGACAACCGACGACACCGGTCCGCGGCCCCGAAGCCTGACCGCCCCTCGCTCGGCCGCCCTGGCCGGTGTCGCGTTCGCGCTGCTGTTCGCGACGGCGCTGGTGCTGATCCGCATTGCCCTACCCGAGGGCCGGGAGCCGGGTTCGCAGTGGGTGGCTGAGCACAGCGTCAACATGCGGATCGCGGCGATTTTGATGCCGTTCGCGGGGATCGCGTTCCTCTGGTTCATGGGCGTCCTGCGGGACGGCATGGGCCGCTACGAGGACAAGTTCTTCGCGACCGTATTCTTCGGAAGCGGCCTGCTGTTCTTGGCGATGATGTTCGTCGCCGTCGCCTTGGGTGTGGGTCTCGAACACAGCGGCGCGGCAGCGTATCCCGGTGTCGCCGCGTTCGGACAGACGACGTTGATGACGATCTCGAAGACCTACGCGCTGCGCATGGCGGCGGTGTTCATGATCTCGTTGGCCACGATCTGGTTGCGGACGCGGCTGATGCCGCGGTGGTTGAGCATCGCCACCTACGTCGTGGCGGTGGCGGTGCTCCTGGCCGCCGACCTCAGCATGTGGTCGGTGCTGATCTTCCCGGCGTGGGTCCTGGTCGTCAGCGTGCGACTCCTCGCGCACCGACCCGACCCCGACTAATCGACGAGCCGCAAAGCCTGTGACGGGCAGAGTTTTACGGCTTCGCGGGCGTGGTCGAGCTCATCGTCGGGCACCTCATCGACCAGCACCACGACGATGCCGTCGTCGTCCTGGTCGAAAACCGCGTCGGCTGACATCACGCAGTTGCCCGCCTGGATGCAGACGTCGCGGTCGGCGTGCACTTTCACATCCGTCACCTCCAATCCACTGACAGCGATTTGAGACCGTAGATGAAGTGGAACGACCGGAACTGCACATCGGCGAAATCCTCGGCCAGCCGCAGTGCCGGAAAACGTTGCAGCAGAGCAGGAAACGCGATCCGCATCTCCATGCGGGCCAGCGGCGCCCCGAGGCAGTGGTGCACCCCGTGACCGAAGGCGAGATGTCCGGCGGCGCCGCGGCCGATGTCGAGCACATCCGGGGCGTCGATGAAGTCGGGATCGCGGTTGCCCGACGGTAGCGACGCGAACACCAACTGCCCGGCCGGGATCGCGACATCCGCGATCTCGACGTCGGTGGTGGTGATGCGCGGTATCGCGGTGTGCACGATGGACAACCAGCGCAGCAGCTCCTCGACCGCGGGCCCGACGGCGTCGGGATCGTCGCGGACGACGGCGAGTTGTTCGGGATGGCGCAACAGGGCCAGCGTGCCAAGACCGAGCATGTTGGAGGTGGTCTCGTGGCCGGCGAGCAGCAGCAGCCCGGCGATGCCGACCAGTTCGTCGTCGGTGAGCTCGTCGCCGTGTTCGCGAACCAACATGCCGAGGATGTCGTCCCCGGGCTGTCGCCGTGCGCGTTCGACCAGCGACCGCATGTAGGCCCGCCCGGCCCGCTGCAACTCGAGGCGCTCGGTGAACGGCAGCGACAAGTCGAGCTGGCGCGCGCTGCGGTGCTGGAAGTCGTCCCGGTCCTCGTAGGGAACCCCGAGCAGTTCGCAGATGACCAGCGAGGGGATCGGTAGCGCGAAGTGTTCGACGAGATCGGCCGGGGCTCCGGCGGTTTCCATCAGGTCCAGGTGCGTTTGGACGATCTCGACGATGCGAGGCTCGAGCCGTTTGATCCGCCGGATCGTGAACTCCGGGGTGAGCATGCGGCGCAGCCGCTGATGCTCGGGCGGGTCCAGACCGAGCAGGTTGCCGGCCCGGGCGCTGGCGAGCTCTTCGTCCGACAGCGCCGGAGCGCCGGGGACGACGAATCCCGGAGGGCGGCCGTTGGAGAACCTTTCGTGGTCGGACAGCACCATCTTGACGTCGTCGTGCCGGGTGACCAGGTACACCGTCATACCGAAGGCGTTGACCACCGTGCGGACACCGGCGGTGTCGCGGATCTCGGCCAGCGCAGGGGTCGGATCGAAGGCGTCGCGACGCATATGCAGAGGCGGCAGCTCCGGTGCTTGCGTCATGACCCGACGCTACCCGCGAAACGCGGCGTCGCCGAGACCGACGCTTTGGTCGCTTTCACTCGCGTGAATCGACCGAAACGTCCCTTTCGGCGTCCTGCCCCTTGAGCGCGGGCCACCAGATGCGCGGTCCGATCAGCGTGAACAGGGCAGGGATGATCACGGTGCGCACGATGAAGGTGTCGAGCAGGATGCCAAGGCCGACGATGATGCCGATCTGCGTGAGCACGATCAACGGCAGCACGCCGAGCACGCAGAACACCGCGGCCAACACGATGCCCGCGCTGGTGATCACCGCCCCGGTCGCGGAGACGGCGCGCACGATCCCGCCGCGCGTGCCGTGCTCGGGAGTCTCCTCTCGCGCGCGGGTGACCAGGAAGATCGTGTAGTCCACCCCGAGCGCCACCAGGAACAGGAATGCGAACAGCGGTGTGGTGTTGTCGAGCGCGGGGAAGCCGAACACGTGCACGCTGGCCCAGCCGCCGAGCCCCAGCGCGGCCAACGCGCTCAACACCGTGACCGCCACCAGGATCAGCGGTGCCAGCGCGGCGCGCAGCAACACGTACAGCACCGCGAGCACCACGACGAGGATGGCCGGTACCACGACCGCCCGGTCGCGGGACGCGGCGGCGCTGGCGTCGCGGGCGGTGGCGTCCGAACCGCCGACCAACGCCTCCGGATCGGCGGTCCGCACCGAATCGCGCACCGCATCAACGGTTTCGAAGGCCTCGTCCGAGGCGGGGTCGGCGTCGATGACGACCGACCACTGCGTCAGACCGTCGGGAGTCCGGCCCGCGGGGTTGGCCGACACCACGCCGGGTGTCTCGGTGATCACGCGCTGCACGTCAGCGGCGCGCTCGGTGGACGCGATGACACGGGTGGGATCGGTCAGACCGCTCGGGAAGTGGTCGGCCAACCGCTCGTATCCATAGACCGACTCGGCCTGCACCCGGAACTGTTCGGTCTGCGACAACCCGATCGGGGTGCCGACCAACCCGATGCACAGCACCGCCAGACCCCCGATCGAGATTGTCGCGACGGCACCGGGCCTGCGGGCCACCGCCTCGGCGATGCGGTGCCAGATACCGCTGTCGGTGAGCACCCGGTCGCCGATCTTGGGGATGAACGGCCAGAACAACCGCTTGCCGAACAGACCGAGCAGCGGTGGCAGGACGAGCAGCACGAACACCGCGGCCACGATGAGGCCCGCTGCTGCTTGAACGCCCAGGCTGCGAACGCTCGGAGACGACGCGAACACCAGCGTGAGCAGCGCCAGCACCACCGTCGCGTTGCTGGCGATGATCGCCGGACCGGCCCGTCGCACCGCAGTGTCCAGCGCGTCGTGATGGTTCTCGGTGCGGCCCAACTCTTCCCGGTACCGGGAGATGAGCAGCAGCGCGTAGTTGGTACCCGCGCCGAACACGAGCACGCTCGTGATGCCCGAGGTCGAACCGTCCGGGCTCATTCCGACCGCCTGGGCCACCGCGGTGCCGAGCACGGCGGCCACCCGGTCGGCGAATCCGATCACCGCCAGCGGCACCAGCCACAGCACGGGAGAGCGGTAGGTGATGATCAGCAGCAGTGCGACAACCGTGGCGGTCACCGCGAGCAGCGTGAAATTGGCGCCGGAGAACGAGTTCGCGATGTCGGCGCCGAACGCCGGGCCGCCGGTGACTTCGCTGCGCAGGTCGGCGGGCAACCCCTCGGAGGCCTCCGCGCGCACGTTTTCGACCGCGTCGGTGAGGTCGAACCCCGACAGCTCGGCGTCCATCGGCACTACGGCCAGGCCGGCCGCGCCATCCTCGGAAATCTGGGCCGCGGGCCACTTCTGCTTGACCGCATCGACGTCGGCCGGGCTCAGCGGGGCACCGTCGGTGCGGGTGATCACGACGATCGTGGGCACGCGGTCGCCGCCGGGGAACTGGGCGCGCAGCGCGTCGACGCGCGCGGACTCGGCGGAGTCGGGTACGGGTACCGGTGACTGCGAGCTCGAATCGTCGCTGCCGACGAGGCCCATCAGGGCACCCGAAGCGAGCACCGCGAGTACCGCGAGTATCCAGGAGAGGCGCCGGGACATGCCTACGAATATTTCAAAAACTTAACTAACAATCAAACCACTCCCGCCGGGTCGGCCTATGCTTTCGGCGTGTCAGAGGACCGCGGCGCGCTGGAGGCGACGATCGCCGCCGACATGCGCGCGATGAACGCCGAATCCGACGAGATCGGCAGGCTGTTCGCAAGCCGACATGATGTCGCGGCCAACGACTTTCGGGCATTACTGCATGTGATGGTCGCCGAGACCGAGGGTGTGCCGCTGACGGCGGGGGAGCTGCGCAAGCGGATGGGCATGTCGGCCGCAGCGATCACCTACCTGGTCGAGCGGATGATCGCCTCCGGGCACTTCCGTCGAGAGTCCGATCCGAGGGACCGCCGGAAGGTCATCCTGCGTGTGGCAGATCACGGAGTGGACGTCGCTCGAGGGTTTTTCACCCCGCTCGGTGAACAAACCCGCGCCGCGCTGGCGGATTTATCGGATGACGAGCTGACCGCCGCCCACCGCACGTTCACCGCACTCATCGACGCCATGCGGCAGTTCCGCGGTCAGCTGGAACGGTCCGCCATCCCGAATTGAGCACGCCTGTTCGACGGCGGTCGCCGGTGCGCGACGGTGTCTGGCAGGCTTGAGCCCCGATGACTGATACCCCGCAGACAGCGGTCGAGCCCGCCGATCCGGTGACCGACCCCGAACCGGTCGCCGGCACGCCCGGCGCCTCATCGGTGATGCTGCTCGGCTCGGGCGAACTGAGCCGGGAGCTGGCGCTGGCGTTCCAGCGGTTGGGCGCCGAGGTGATCGCGGTCGACCGCTACGCCGACGCCCCGGCGCACGGCGTCGCCGATCGCCCGGTCGTCGCGAAGATGAACGACGCCGAGGAGCTGACCGCGCTCATCGAGAAGGAGAATCCGCGCTATGTGGTGGCCGAGGGCGGTGTCATCGCCGCCGACGCGCTGATCGCCGTCGCCGAGCGCGGTGTCGCCGAGGTGCTCCCGACCCCGCGCAGCACCCGGCTGTCCCTGGATCGGGAGGGCCTGCGCCGGTTGGCCGCAGACGAGCTGGGCCTGCCCACCGCACCGTTCTGGTTCGCCGGATCGCCCCAGGAACTCAGTGCGGTCGTTCAGCACGCCGGTTTCCCGTTGGTGGTCAAGCCGATCGCTTCGGCCGCGGGTGAGGGCGAGTCGGTCCTGGTGCGCGCCGAGGACGTCGAACCCGCGTGGCAGCGCGCGGTCGCCGCCGGCCGGATCCCGCACAACCGCGTGATGGTCGAGTCGGTGGTCGAGATCGATTTCGAGGTCACCCTGCTGACAATCCGCACAATCGGGCCGACGGGACCCGCGGTGCACTTCTGTGAGCCCATCGGGCACCGCCAGGCCGACGGCGACGCGCTCGAGTCGTGGCAGCCGCAGCGGTTGGCGCCGGCCGCGCTGGACGCCGCGAAATCGATCGCTGCGCGCATCGTGAACTCGCTGGGCGGGCGCGGTGTGTTCGGTGTCGAACTGTTGGTCCGCGGAGACGAGGTGTACTTCGACAACGTGCGCCCGCGCCCGCACGACAGTGGCCTGGTCACGCTGCGCTCGCAGCGGCTTTCGCAGTTCGACCTGCACGCTCGCGCGATCCTGGGCCTGCCCGTCGACACGATCATGATCTCGCCCGCCGCCGCGGAGATCGTCTACGCCGGCGCGGAGGCGCGACCCGCGAGCGGTCAGGACCCGCATGCGGTGCTCGCCGAGGCGCTGGCCGTGGCCGAGAGCGACGTCGCCTTGTTCAACCGCCCCGACGAGACCGAGGACAGGCGGCGACTCGCGGTGGCGATGGCGACCGCGCCCGATCCGATTGTCGCCCGTGACCGCGCCCGACGCGTCACCGCCGCGCTGCGCAGGCTCTGGTAGCGGTGGCCGAATCCGAATCCACACCCCGCGACCGGCCCACCGCGGCGCCGTTTCTGATCGGGCTCACAATCTTTGTGCTCGTCGTGATCGTAATCGGGCTGCTGAACCTGTTCGGCGGCGAGCAGGAGCCCGCCGACCAGCAGGTGGCCCGTGCCGCGGTCGGGCAGAACGACGCACTGCAACGGCAGAACTACTCCGACTACCGCGGCTACACCTGCCCGGAGCAGGCCGATACCGAAGCGCAAGTGCTTGCCGCGCAACGGGATTCCGTCGCTCAGCGCGGTGAGCGGTTCGTCGATGACGTCACCGAGGTCGCCGTCGCCGGTGACCGCGCCACGGCCAAGGTGACCTACCATTTCAACAACGCGCCCGACGACAAGAAGGTTGTCGAGATGGTGTTCATCCGCGACGGCGACGCCTGGAAGGTCTGTTCCCCCGGTCCCAGGTAGCTGTGGGACACTCAACGACCGTGAGTTACGCCGGAGACATCACGCCCGAAGAGGCTTGGAAGCTGCTGACCGGCACCCCCAACGCGGTGCTGGTGGATTGCCGCACCGACGCCGAGTGGCGCTTCGTCGGCGTACCCGACCTGTCGTCGCTGCAGCGCGACGTCGTGTTCATCGAGTGGAACCGCGCCGACGGCACGCACAACGACGCGTTCGTCTCCGATCTGCGGCGTGAGATCACCGACGCCGGTTCCGGCGTGGGGCCGGTGGTCTTTCTATGTCGCTCCGGCAACCGGTCGATCGGCGCGGCCGAGGCCGCCACCGAGGCCGGGATCGGGCCGTCGTACAACATCCTCGATGGCTTCGAGGGCCACCTCGACGCGAACGGGCATCGCGGCGGTACCGGGTGGAAGGCAGTCGGACTTCCCTGGAAACAGTCATGACGCCGGAGCCCGACGACACCGTCCCGTCGGTCCGCATACCCGCCGAGCTGCCGGAGGGAGTCAGCCAGGCGACCATCGGTGTGCGCGGCGGGCTGTTGCGCTCGGAATTCGAAGAGACCGCCGAGGGGCTGTTCCTCACCTCGGGCTATGTGTATGCCTCGTCTGCTGACGCCGAGAAGGCGTTCACCGGTGAGATCGACCGATATGTGTACTCGCGCTACGGCAATCCGACTATCTCGATGTTTGAGGAGCGACTCCGCCTGATCGAGGGTGCGCCCGCGTGCTTCGCAACCGCGACGGGCATGGCGGCGGTGTTCACGTCGCTCGGGGCGTTGCTGGGCGCCGGTGACCGGCTGGTGGCCGCGCGCAGCTTGTTCGGCTCGTGCTTCGTCGTGTGCGACGAGATTCTGCCGCGCTGGGGTGTGGAGACGGTGTTCGTCGACGGGGACGACCTGTCGCAGTGGGAGCAGGCCCTCTCGGTTCCCACGCAGGCGGTGTTCTTCGAGACCCCGTCCAATCCGATGCAGTCGCTGGTGGACATCGCCGCGGTTTCTGAGCTCGCTCACGCCGCGGGTGCAAAGGTGGTGCTGGACAACGTGTTCGCGACGCCGATCCTGCAGCAGGGTTTCCCGCTGGGGGCCGACGTGGTCGTCTACTCGGGGACCAAGCACCTCGATGGGCAGGGGCGTGTGCTCGGCGGTGCGATCCTCGGCGGCAAGCAGTACATCGACGAGCCGGTGCAGAAGCTGATGCGCCACACCGGGCCTGCGCTGAGCCCGTTCAACGCGTGGACATTGCTCAAAGGACTGGAGACGCTCGCGGTGCGGGTGGACTACCAGAACACGTCGGCGCAGCGAGTTGCGGAGTTCCTGGAGGATCACCCCGCCGTGAGCTGGGTGCGCTATCCGTTCCTCGAGTCGCACCCGCAGTACGACCTGGCCAAGCGCCAGATGACGGGCGGCGGAACGGTTGTCACGTTCGAAGTCAAGGGGGGCGCTAAGGAGCACGCATTCAAGGTGATCGACAAGCTGCGCATCGTCGACATCTCGAACAACCTCGGCGATGCCAAGTCGTTGGTCACCCACCCGGCGACCACCACCCACCGCGCGATGGGGCCGGAGGGCCGCGCCGCGATCGGGTTGGGCGACGGTGTCGTGCGGATCTCGGTGGGCCTGGAGGGAACCGACGACCTGCTCAACGATCTCGATCAGGCGTTGAGCTGAGTGTCCAAGCGCAGCGACGCGAAGAAGGCCCGCCGGCGCAAGCGGCAGGCGGCCCGCAACGAGCGTTGGATACCCGACACGGTTATGGACGCGCTGACCGAACAGACCGCGACGGCGGCGGTGCTCGAGGCCTTCGACGAGCGAATCACCGAGCGCGGCTGGGTGTTCGACGACGAGCTCTCCGACGAGGAGTCCGCGCTGTGGTTCTACCCTCCGTCGCAGGCCGAGGTGGCTGACGAAGATCTGGTGTCGGTGACGACCGTGGTGCTGACCGCTGACGACGCCGCCGACGTCGCGCACGTGGTGTTCGTAGGCACGGCCGACGACTACCAGTTCAACTTCGACGAGCTGTTCGAGTCGCTTGACGTCGTCGAGGCCTACCGGTTGGGCGATCCCGCACCGACCTTCCCGGTCTAGCGCCGGTCAGTCCTCGACGACGCCCTGCGCGGTGCGTGCCCGGTCCTCGTACTTCTTGCGGGCGGTCGTGTCGAAATCGAGGAACACCCGGTCCAGTCCCAGCTTGTTGTTGAGCCAACGACGCCCGCGCGGGCCGAGCATCTGCGCGGCCTGGGCGGTGAAGCGCAGCGGAGTCGGCACGGAGACATGGGTTTTCGGCTTGTCGAGGGTTTTGACGATCGCCGCGGCGATGTCCTCGGGCTCGACCGGTTTGATCGCCCCGCCGCTCTTGGTGCCCGAGATCAGCTCGGTGTTGGTGAACGGCGGCATGATCACCGACACGTCGACGTTGTGCGCTGCGACCTCGTCGGCCAGCGCGGCCGTCAACCCGACCACACCGAACTTCGCGCCCACATATACGACCTGGCCCGGCACCGGGATCAGCCCCGAAAGCGAGGCGATGTTGATGATGTGTCCGCTGCGCCGCGCGATCATGTCCGGCAGCACCAGCTGACAGCCGGTGATCACGCCGTAGAGGTTGACCTCGAGGGTCGAACGGATCGACTGCTCGGTCTCGTCGACGAACGGTCCGATCGGCATCACGCCAGCGTTGTTGATCAACACGTCGATGCGACCGCCGCCCTCGGTGCGGGCCTTGTCGAGGAACGACGCGAACGACTCCCGGTCGGTGACGTCGAGCGGATAGCCTGACGCCTGCCCCAGGTTGCCCAACTGGGCGACGGCCGATTCCTGCAGTGCCACGTCGCGGTCGCCGATCACCACGCGGGCGCCGCGCGCCAGCAGCGCCTTGGCGGTCGCAAAGCCGATCCCGCGGGCGGCACCGGTGATCGCGATGGTCTTGCCCCTGATGTTGTCCATGCGGCCAAACTTTACACGTGTCAAGTTTGGTGGGGAAGTGGCCATTCTCGGATCGGACCGAGCCGTCGCGAGGTACTGGAATGGACGTGCCCGGTTCGCGTTGGACAGTTAGGTGAAACCCGTGTCGACCCAGCCCACGTTCGTCGCCGTCCGCCAGGACGACCCCTTGGCTGAGCCGTTGCTGGCGGAGTTAGCGGTCGAGTACTCGCAGCGCTACGGCTCGCCTGAGAACGCTGTGAGCAGGTGGCTGCGGGGGCATCCGGCCGACGCGTTCGCCCCACCCGACGGTGACCTGGTGGTCGGGCTGCTCGGCGACCGGCCCGTCACCGGCGGTGCCTTCTGCCGGTTCGACGACACCACCGCCGAACTGAAGCGGATCTGGACCGACAGCCGACACCGCCGACAGGGCCTGGCGAAGGCGCTGCTCGTCGAACTCGAGGCCCGGATCGTCAGGCGCGGCTATCGGCGGGTCTACCTGACCACCGGTGACCGCCAACCCGAAGCGGAGGCGCTGTATGCCTCCGCCGGGTACCAGAGGCTGGACCCGCTGCCCGCCGAGGGCGATGTGTTCCCGGTGGCGTTCGCCAAGGCGCTGCGATGAGGGAGCGCCGGCCACCCGCTCTCAGACCGGTCATGTCTGCAACCGGCCTATAGGCTGGGCTGCGGCGCCGGCCCGGAACGGACTTCCGCGGCGCCGGGGGTGATGGTGGCGTTGTCGCAAACGATGATCGGCTGGCTGCTGGTGCTGGGCGGTCTGCTGACGTTCCTGTTCGGAGTGGCCTCGCGCGTGTTCATCGGGCGCCGTCGCGAAACGAAGGCCGTCCGCGTCATGGTGCACACCTTCCGCCGGACCGGGGTGGCGCGTGTGCTGTTCGGGCGGTTCGAGAGCGACGTGCTCGACGACGACGAACTCGACGCCATGATCCTGATGCCGACCATCGTCATCGCGTCCGGGCTGTGCTTGACCGCAGTCTTTCTGCTCGGCTACCAGAACCTGGTCTAGGACGCGATTTGACGCGCGGCCCGTTCGGCGGCGTCGCGGATCGCCCCACGCCATACCGGGCCGTGCCCGGGCAGCAGCACCTCGGTGTCCAGCAGGCTGAGCGCCGACAGGCTACGCACGCAACCGTCCTGGTCGTGGTTGAAGAGCCCAGGCAGAAGCTGCGGCCCTGCGCGCGTCGACAGCGGGTGCCCGGTGACCAGCGCGTCGCCACTCACCAGAACGCCGTCGACCAGGAACGAACAATGCCCACCGGTGTGACCCGGCGTCGGAATCGCCATCGGCTTGCCGGGCAGACCCGCCGCCACCTCCTCGGTCAGCACCTGCGCGGTGGGTATGCCGTCGCGCACCATGGCGCCCTTGCGGGTGATCGCGACCGACCACGTGAGATAGCGCGGACGCCAGACGTGCTTGGCGATGTCGGCCGGAGAGGCTTGTTCGAGATACTCGCGTTTCGCATGGCCGACTTCGGCGGCGTGGCAGTAGACCGGGGTGCCGTACGTCTTCGCGAACCAGATCGCCGAGCCGAAATGGTCGATGTGGGCGTGCGTCAACAGGATTGCGCGCAGATCGTCGACCCCGAAACCGAGCTCACGCAGCGATGCGAACACGTCATCGCGGCTGCCGGGGAATCCCGTGTCGATCAACATGACGCCCGTTTCATCGGTCACCAGTGTCCAGTTGACGAGGTCGGTGAACGCGAAATGGACGGTGCCGGTGATGGCGCTCAGGGCTGCTGCCATGCCGCGAGTGTAAGCAAGGGAGTAGAAACGAATCGTGGCTGAAACCAAACCTGGACTGAAACTGGGCTACAAGGCGTCGGCGGAGCAGTTCGCGCCGCGGGAGCTGGTCGAGCTGGCCGTGGCGGCCGAAGAGCACGGCATGGACAGTGCGACGGTCAGCGACCATTTCCAGCCGTGGCGTCATGAGGGTGGCCATGCGCCGTTCTCGCTGGCGTGGATGACCGCGGTCGGCGAGCGCACGACGAACCTTCTCCTCGGGACGTCGGTGCTCACCCCGACGTTCCGCTACAACCCCGCGGTGATCGCGCAGGCGTTCGCCACCATGGGCTGTCTGTACCCCGACCGGATCTTCCTCGGCGTGGGCACCGGCGAGGCGCTCAACGAGATCGCCACCGGCTACGAGGGCGACTGGCCCGAGTTCAAGGAGCGCTTCGCCCGCCTGCGGGAGTCGGTCAAGCTGATGCGGGAGTTGTGGCTGGGCGACCGGGTCGACTTCGACGGCGAGTACTACCACACCAAGGGTGCCTCGATCTACGACGTGCCAGACGGCGGCATCCCGGTGTACATCGCCGCGGGCGGGCCGGTGGTGGCCAAGTACGCCGGCCGTGCGGGTGACGGGTTCATCTGCACCAGCGGCAAGGGTGAGGAGCTCTACAAGGACAAGCTCATCCCCGCGGTCTCAGAAGGTGCAGCGGGTGCCAGCAAACAGCTCGACAGCATCGACCGGATGATCGAGATCAAGATCTCCTACGACACCGATCCCGAGCTGGCGCTGGAGAACACCCGGTTCTGGGCGCCGCTGTCGCTGACCGCCGAACAGAAGCACTCCATCGACGATCCGATCGAGATGGAGAAGGCCGCCGACGAGTTGCCCATCGAGCAGGTCGCCAAGCGCTGGATCGTCGCGTCGGATCCCGACGAGGCCGTCGAGAAGGTGAAGGACTACGTCGACTGGGGACTCAACCACCTGGTGTTCCACGCCCCGGGTCACGATCAGCGCCGGTTCCTCGACCTGTTCCAGCGCGACCTCGAGCCGCGGCTGCGCCGCCTCGGCTGACAAGCGAGAACCACACTCACACAACATGATTCGAGTACCGGCGACGGTCCTCGCCGTGCTTGCATTCGCTTTGGCGGTCGCCGGTCTGGTGTCGCGCTATCTGCCGGTCGACAACGCGATCGTGCTGGTGCTCGCCTCGGCGTCGCCGTACCTGACCGCCGCGGCGCTGGCGTCGATGGCGCTGTTCGCGGTGGCGCGGCGATGGGCGGCGACGATTCTGGCCGCGACGCTGTGCGTGGTGATGCTCGCCGTACTTGCACCCCGCTATCTGGGGCCGGAGAAAACCAGCGTTCCTTCGGTCGCCCTGCGGGTGCTCACCGCCAACCTCGGGATGGGCGGCGCCGAGCCGCGCGCGGTGGTGGCGTTGGCGTCCTCTGCGGCCGACGTCCTCGTCGTACAGGAGATGACTCCGCAAGTGGCCGAGGCCATGTCGGCCGCCGGACTCGACAGGGCCTTCGTCCACCGGGCGATCGACCCCCGCCCGTCGGCCGACGGGATCGGGGTGTGGAGCCGCCATCCGATCGTGGCCTCGGCCGCCGTCGAGGGCTACCAGATGCCGATGCTCAGCACCCGGATTCGCGTGCCTGGCGTCAGGCTCGACGTCACCGTGCTCGCCGTGCATCTGGCCGCTCCGTGGGTTCAGCCGCTGCGCTGGTTCTCCGACGACATCGCGCGATTTCCCGAGACGCTGCGGGCGTTAACCGATACCGCCGGCTCCGGTGCGGTCGTCGTGGCGGGCGACCTCAACGCGACCTACGACATGAGTCCCTTCCGTCGGCTGTTGGACGAGGGCTACCGCGACGCGGCCGAACAAGCCGGTGCGGGTCTGGTCCGCAGCTACCCGAGCAGACCGTGGCTGCCGTCGGTGGTCGGCATCGACCATGTCCTGCTGCGTAATTGCGCGGCCTCGTCGGCGTACACCGTGGAGGTGCCCGGATCCGACCACCGCGGGCTCGCAGCCATCGTCAACATCCCCGCGGACCCGCCAGCTGACGGTTTAGACGTTTCTCCAACGTAGTTGAGACAGGCAACGTGAGTGGTTCGGTCGGCGCGAATCTTAGGCCGATAGCGAGCTCAGGTCGTCGTACCCGGTTACTGTTCGGCTATCGTTCGCTGAGCGTCTACTGGGGTTCGGCAGAGTCATCATCTGAGTGAATCACTCGAGAGCATCGGAGCGTCATGCCCGCGTCTGTCGCATTGATCAGTCCAGTGAATCCGTATCCCACTGATGCCGGTAAGAAGGTCGTTCTCGCCGGTTTCGTGGATTATCTGACCGACCGGGTCGGCGCGAACAACGTGTTCTACATGATGGTCGGCGGTGAGTGCGACGATCACTTTCCGGCGGTGCTTCGCCGACTGGGAAAGCCGCGTGGCCGCGCGGCGATCGCCACCCTGGTGACGCGGACGCTGACTGGGCGGTCCAGTATGCAGGAGTCCCTCCTGAACACCCCGCGGCTTCGCGATGCCATCCACCGCACTCTGCGGGACATCAAACCTGACCTCGAGATATACGACACGGTCCGGATGGCGCAACACGTACCCGACACGAGCGGCCGTGCGGTCTGCTACCTCGACGACCTGTTCTCAGAGCGGTACCGCGGGATGCTTCAAGCGGCCGCACGGTATCCCGACGTCGAGCTCCAAGCGATCGGCAATTTTGGAGTTCACGTACCCCGGGGGCTGCGCCCTTTAGCCTCGTGGCAGCCCAGCCAGCGCGCGTTGCTTCGCGTGGAACAGCGGCTCGTGCGGCGAAGCGAGGACAGGGTCGCGCGCCGCTTCGACACCACGTTGTTGATCAGCGAGCAGGAGGCGGCGCTGCTCCGCGCTCGCGCAGGCGTCGACGACACCCGCATCCATGGAATACCACCGCTGCTGAGCGACCGCCCATCGCCGGTGCGGAATTACCGGGGTGCTCCGGATTTCGTCTTCCTGGGGCAACTCTCCCTGACGCACAACGACGACGGCCTCAGGCACTTCCTCACCGCGGTATGGCCCCTCGTTCTCAAGCAGCGGCCCGACGCCAAGTTGACCGTCATCGGCCGCGACCCCTTCCCGAATCTGACTGCGTTGGCGGCACAGTATCCGGACAGCGTGACCCTCGAGGGCTATGTGCCGGAGCTGACGAGCATCCTTTCCCGCAGTGCTGCGCTGGTCAGTCCACTTCGATTCGGCTCGGGCGTCAAGCTGAAGATCATCGAGGCGCTCGGCGCGGGGATGCCGGTGGTCTCGACGTCAATCGGCGCCGAGGGTGTGACGGTGGGAGCCGAATACGGTGTCCTGGTGGGTGATTCAGCGCCAGATTTCGCGCAACTCATGCTCGAGGCAACGGATACTCCGTACAACGCCGACCTGTCCGCTGCGGCACGGCAGCACTTCGACAGCACCTACTCCCGCAAGGCGGTCTTCGCTCAATACGACATGGTGTTCGGTCTGCGCTGACGTCGACGAAGCGTCACCGTCGCCGATCTGGCAGCGCCTGCAGGAACCGGGCGGCAACTTCGTCCCAGGATGCGCGTGTCGAAAGCGCTTGCGCTGCTGCGTCTCCCATTCGACGGGCTTCTGCAGGATCGGAGAGCAGTCGGATCAGAGCATCGGCCAGCGCCTCGGGATCCTCCGGCGGTACCAGCAGGCCTGAGACGCCGTCGTCCACCGCGGTCGGGATGTCACCGACGCGCGATGCCACCACCGGCCGGGCGAAGGTGTGCGCCAGATGTGCGACACCGGACTGACTGCTGCGCTTGTAGGGCAACACGACACAGCGGGCCCCGGCGAAATAGGACGCCACGTGGGGGGTGGGGACATAGCCGAGGTCCAGTCGGATCCGCTCGAGGCGTGACACCCGCATGCGCAGCTCGTGTTTGTCGATGTCGGTGTCGGCGGCGCCGGCGATGACGAGCTCTGCCCCGGGCACGGCTTTCAACACCAATGGCCAAGCGTCACAGAGTGTATCGGTTCCCTTGTAGCGGGTGATGGTTCCGAATGCCAGCGCCACCTGCTCGGTGGCGTCGGCAGGAGGGACAGGAGTGGCGAACAGTCCTTCGTCACCGTGCGGTATGACGTGGATAGGAGCACGCACCGGCCACGTCTCTTTCAGCGCCCGCCGAGCGGTCTCGCCCAGCACAACAGCCACGTCCAGGTCGACGTATGCCCGGCTGAGCGCGCTTCGGGTCACCGATGCGGTGTGGTACATCCCCTCCAGTTCTCGGCGCCGCACCAACGGCCGTGGTTCGTGCGATATCAGAGCCAGGACGGCATGCGGAAGTAGACGCCGTACGACCTGAACGCCGAGGCCGTCGAGTGGAAATTGCCAGATCGACCAGACAACCACGTCCGGTCGTTTGACAAGCAGATAACCGAGCAGCACGACCCAGGCGGTAGCGTGTTGACCGGCTCGTACGCCACGGCGGGCCCGGCGCCACCATTCCGGGGCGTTCTCGCCCGCGTTCGGGTGCCACGTGGGCAGGATGCTGCGGACACGGCAGCCGGGCACTCGCGATGCGAATTCCGGTGTAGGCCCGGTGATGACGTCGACGTCCTCGCCGGCGCTCGCGAGGCCTTCGCCGAGCTGTAGGGCGAAATGGAACAGTCCACCAGAAGGCGCGAACTGCACCAGCGCGATGCGCCGCCGGAGCGCGGTGTCGTCGCCCCCCGCGATGACCTGTCCGTACAGGTCCTGCAACCTCGACGCCCACGTCGTTGCGCTGAAGATGGTCTGGTAACGCTGCCGGGCCGCATTCTCGATGCGCTGCAGCCGGGGTCCGCCTTCTTCGATGATCCTCGCCATATCGGTGATCGCCGCGCCCAGAGCCGCCGGTGCGCCGGGTTCCACGAGCACCCCGCAGTCGGGTGCGACGATGTCGGTGATTCCTCCTGCCCTGGTCGCGACGATCGGTCGCGCCGCGGCCAGCGCCGAGATGAGCGCGGTGGGCAAGGCGTCTTCCCGGGACGGGTGCACGACGAAGTCACAGGCACCGATCAAATCACCGATGTCCGAACGGAACCCGAGTATGCGGACCCGCTCGCGAAGCGACGGGTCTGAGTCAACGGTCGCGGTGATCTGTTCGAGTAGCGGGCCGTCACCCGCCAGCGCCACTGTCAGCGGCGGCTCGTCGGGCACCGTGCGCATGGCTTCGAGAAGATCGGAGTGGCCCTTCTCCGGGCGAAGGAGGCTGACGCACACCGCCAGCAAGCCATCGGGCGTCACACCCAGCTCTTCTCGAACGCTCGCCCGGTCCCGGGTCGTATCGGGTTCGTTCACGCCGTTGGGCAGCACGGTGATCGGTACGTGCTCGCCGGCGATCTCGGTGTACCAGCGGCGTTGGGCCTGCGAAAGGGCGATGACGGTCCGTGCCAGCCGCCGGCGAGCGCTCAATGCCGCACGGACTCGCAGCCGCTGTCTGCGCGAGGTGGCCTTGTCGATGACGTGCAGGGTGGAGACCGCGGGGACACCGGCCAATCGCGCCGCAAGTCCGCCCACCACGTCGGCATGTTTGAGGTGGGTATGGACGATGTCGACGCGCTCCGCACGCAGGATCCGTGCCACGCGCAGCGCTGCGAACGCGTCGTAGCGCGGTGAGTGCAGTTCGAAGACGGCCACGCCCTGAGCCCGCAACGGGGGTACGACGCGGTTGTCGACGCCCACCGATGTGTGGACGTCCGATAATCCGATCACGACCATCCGCATCCCAGCGGCCGGCGCGACCCGCGCGAGTTCCACGAGCACCGCTTCCGCGCCGCCGGCGCCAAGCGAGTGGATGACATGGGCGACGGTGATCGCCGTGTCCGCGCGGTCAGGCCTCACGGATCACCTCTGCATACAGTCGGTTCAGGTTCTCGATCCAGCGGGCGAGTGAATACTTCTCATTGATCAGGGCCCTTCCGGCTCTACCGTATTCAGCAGCGCGCACCGGATCGCCGATGGTGCTCACCAACGCCTCGGTGAGCGCGCGGACATCGCGAACCGGAACGAGGCGGCCCGTGACGTCGTCGATGACGATTTCACGGGTGCCACCGGCGTCTGCGGCCACGACCGGCAGCGCGCAGGCCGCGGCCTCCAGTAGCGCGGTGGGCAGCGCTTCCTCGACCGACGCCGAGACCACGCCGTCAACGGTGGCCAGGACGGCGGCGACGTCCTCGCGGCGTCCCAGAAGCGTCACCGAATCCTGGAGGCCGAGTTCGGAAACCGCGCGTTCGATGTCCGGGCGGGCGGGGCCGTCACCGACGATCAGTAGGCGCGCGCCGGGATGAGCGACCGCCACGTCGCCCCAGGCCCTCAGCAGATCGGCGTGGTTCTTGTCGGGGCGCAGCGCCGCGACGCATGCCCAAACGGGCGCATCGGTGTGGTCACCGGAGCGCCCAGCGCTGAAGCGATCGGTGTCCACACCGTTCGGGATCATCCGCCATGTATGCCGCGCCGGACCGTGCAGCCTGGCGTACTCATCGAATGCGTACTGCGACACCAGGATCAGCCGGCCCAGGCGGGCCGGGATCCGTACCGACAGCCGCTCCTTGAGCCACTCTCGTCGGTTGGTGTGTTTCTGCGGGATGAGGTGGAGGGTGGCGACGACGGGTTTGCGCGCCAGAAGACCGGCGAGCGGCACGAGGATTGCCGAGTATCCGAGGTGCGCGTGTACGACGTCGGCCGAGGTCCGCCGCAGGGTGCGCACCAAGCGGATGAAGCCCCCGATGTCGGCCAACTTCTTCACCCCAAGGTAGGTCGGCTCGAGGCCGGCCTCTGCGATGCGACCGAAGAGCGCGGTGCGGGTGCCGACGGGAGGAGCCAGGCTCGCGGCCGAGATCCTCATCGAGGCGGGGGCGTGTGTCCCCAGTTCGGCGACGAGATTCTCGGCACCTCCGAAACTGAAGGAGTCCAACACCATCAACACGTGTATCGGACGTGATGTGGTGCCGTCAGCCCGCAAGGGTTCCGACATCCTCAACCTCCAAGGCTTGATCGACGGGTGAACGAGCGGGGTTTCAGGCCAAGACCTCCAGGTGCTCCCAGGGGACTTCGATCATGCTGTAATCCCACGGCATGCCGAGGTGCCCGTAGGTCTCGCCCGGGTGGTGATGGGCGGCCGCGGGGTCACGTTCGAAGGAGACGCTCAGAGGCGCGCCGCCGTAGTCGACGACGAAAGCGCCGTAGGTCTGCAACGCCTGGGCGACCACTTTTGCTGCGGGCGCGAGTCCGAGGGCGTCGATGTCGACGTCGGGATCGAGACGAAGCCGAGCGCCCTCGGGAATGCAGTCCGGCCCGTCGTAGGTGCCGTCCGTCTTCACCGCCGGCGCCCGGAAAGTCTCGGCGCATACGCTGTTGCTCTGCAGCGCCAGCGCATGCGGGATCACACCGCGGCGCATCTCGTCGACACGGATCACACCCCCGAGCCGGGATGCGCCGGATGCCGTGCTGAAACCGTTCTCGTACGTGCCCCACCCGGAGCCGTCGAGGTCGTTGATCGCTCCGAAACTCGTTGTCCAGTAGTCGCCGTGACGTTGTGCCCGCCAGAATTCGTAGACAAGGCGCCTGTCGTGGTCGATCACGACCATCGCCCCGTCGGACCCGGGTGAGGGAACGGCATCCTCGGGGATCGGCACGCGGCGACCGTCGAACGGGCATGGACCCCAGTCTTTGATCCGGCATGACACGCGAGTGCGCGGGGTGTCGTCGTCCGCGGAGTAGATGGGTATCGCGAACTCGACGAGGTTGGCATACATCACGCCGTCTCTGGATATCCGCGCCACCATCGCTGCGCTGTTCGCGTCGACAGGCGCGTCGGTCGCGACAGGAGTTCGAAATGGGCTGTCTTCGGCGAATGGCTCGCTCGGTGGTTTCGTGCGTGAGGAGTCGGTGACGATGGCCACCGCCAGAACAAGGACCAGACACACACCGACGATGATCGGCAGCGCAGACTTGGGCCGACCCATGGCCTGCATTGGGGAACTCCCATCCGCACCGCTGTTTCAGAGCCAGAATACGCAGGCTGCCGTGGTGCCATCCGGGTCAGTGAGACGGCATCGGAACAGGCGGAGGAACGACCGGGGCCGGACGACGGGCCCGCGGGCGCAAACGCCGATTCAGCAGCGCGAAAGCGCCCAGCCCGACGATCGCCCCCGCCGCCAGCGCCAATGCGCCCGCCAGGGGTGACTGCTCGTTCTTGTCGCGTTGGACGATCGGTCCCACCGGTTGCACCGTGTACAACGATTCGGCGCCGAACCTCTTGAGGTTGGCTTCTGCATCCGTCAGCGCCACTCGGATAGATTCCACGGCGGCGTCGTGGCTGGACGCGGTGACCTCGATCGTGATGATGCCGCGCACGGTGTCGGCGACAGCGGAGGTCTCCGGGCTGTTGGCGGCCATCAAGGCGGCGTAACTCGGCAGCACGACCTCGCGGCTCCGGACGTCGAGCACATAAGCCTTGCCGTACTCGACATCGGTGCCGGGCAGCAGCGTGACGCGCTGACTCGCGGTATGCGTGCGCGTGGTCGACGCCGTGAGGCAGGTGGCTACGACCACCACTGCGAGCAGAACCGCGGCGGTGGCCGCGGTGATGATCCGGCCGCACTCGCGCAGAGGTTCCCGCCATTGGCTCCCCGTCTTCGCCGCCATCGCTGCGGCCAGCGCCAGGAAAATCCCGAACGTACGCAGATACGACAGATGGATGAAGATGCTCGCGACCGACCAGGCGACAATGGCCGCCAACACGGCAGCCGCCAGCGAACGTTCGACGGTTACGGACTGCAGGGCGAGCTGCGCGACCCGAATCGCGATGCACAGGACGACCCCGATGACCAGGACTGCCCACCCGAACAGGCCGACGGCGCCGCTCTCACTTGCCATTTGGGCATACAAGTCGTGCGCTGCGGCAGTGGGGGGATTCGTCACGGCGGTCGGTACGAGCCCCGAATAGCGCTCCACCAGGAGCTGGAACCCGCCGGGCCCGAAACCGAATACCGGGCGGTCGTCGAACATCGCCCAGGCAACCTCGCCGGCGGCCATGCGACTCGCGACCGACGGGTCAATGGAATAGCTCGGCTGTGACCCGTATACATCGAACAACAGGGCGAGCAGTCGGTTGCCGATGCCCGGTAGCAGCAGGACCAGCAGCGCGACGGGCAGCACCTTCACCGCTGCGCGCCGGGCACCGGGACCGCTGAGAACGGTCCACACGGCGAGCGCGACGAAAGTAGCGATGAAGGTTCCGCGCGATTGCGTGAGGTAGATCCCTGCCAGCAGCGCGAGGATCGCTGCAGCCCAACCGATCACCGACCACCGCAGGCCCGCACGTTGGGCGCGCACGATGAGCGCGCCCGCCAGCGGCAGTCCCATGATGAGGTGACGACCCCAGAAGTTCGAGTCGGGCAGCGGACCTCCGTAGCGCAACGTGGTCACCAGTTCCCCGCTCGCTTGTGTGACGGTTGCGAATCCGCCGAAGGGCATGGCTCCGCTGAAGAGGACCTGGTTCAACAGGGTGAGCACGCTGAGCACAGCGAAGGAGATCACCACCGCGGCGGCGACCGTCCACTGGCGCTCGGTCATCTGTATCAACACCATCACCATGACGACGAACGCCAAATCGGCGACTTCGTTCTTCAGCAGGCCGAACGCGCCGGCGACGTCAGCAGCACCGATCGAAGCGAGGAGCCGGGTCGTCAAGAAGACGCCCACGAGGCCGATGAACATCAGCGTCCAGCAGTTCAGACGGCCGCGGGCGACCGGGTCGCGCAGCGCCAATCCGAGAGTGATGAGCCCGATGAGAAGTGAGATGCGGAAAAGCGAGATCGGCCCCCAGGGGCCGATCACGCCACTTAAGTTGGCCACCTCGCACACGGCCATCGCCACCACGGCCCACTGCGGCCGCCGCACGAGGTAGATGGCCGCGGCCACCGCGCAGGGCAGGCCGACGACGAGAAGCACCAGGGCAATCCCGATGACCCACGCGGCGGCTGCCATGACGGCCGCGCCCGCGGCTGCGCCGACGAGGATCTCACTTCGCCCCGCCAACGCGGCGACGTTGTCGGGCACGGCCGGCCTCACCGCGAGGACGGCTCGGATGACATCGGTTCGGTGTGAAGGGTGGACTCTTCAGCGGTGTCGGCGTAGCGAGATCCGGCGGCGTGACGGGCGTATTCCGAGGACTCAAGATTTCTGTTCCCTGCCCGTCGGCCGACAAGCAGTCCCACGCCGGCGCCCAACGCCAATCCTGCGAGACCCGCAGCGCCATAGGCCTGTAGGCCGCCCGGCCCCAAGGCCTGGGCGCTGCCGGCGGGTTGCCTGACCACCTCGAGGCGGAATGGGCCGGCGACAGCGGTCGCGGGCCCGCTCGCATCGCTGAGGACGGAACTGAGCGCTGCCTCGGCGGCATGGGGGGAACCGGCCTCGACGCTGACCTCGATCAGGGTGGTGTCTCGGACTGCGCCGGCGGACGTGGACAGCTCTGACGGCGGCACGTCGGCGGCGGTCGCCGCGGCCTGAAGCCAGTTGCTCTGACCGAACACGATCGCCGCGGACCGCGTCGCCTGCCCGTGGTTGAGCACATCCCAGTACTGTGCGGCCTCGCTGGTGGGAATGTAGGAGGCCGGCAGCATGGCGAGTGTGGCCTGCGCGGAGTATCTCTTCGAATGCCCAAGCAGCACATAGGCAACCAGAAGACCGGCCAGCATCCCGATGACTGTGCACAAGGCTACGATTGACCACCGCCGCCCGGAAAGCGTGTTGACCACTTAGGTGTCCTTCCCCGACTCAGGTGTACTGATCGGAGCAGCCAACTGCGCCGATCGCCGCCGCAGCGAGCGAATGACCGTCATTCCCTGGTCATAAAGCCCGCGTGCGGTCAGCCTCAGCATCAATAGGTAGCAGATTAGCCCGACCGGCACGGCCAGACTCAGTTGAACGGGCGCGGGCCAATTCTCAGTGACGTAGGTGATGCCCACCATCGCGAGTGCCATCACCGCCGCCGCGGGCATCGGACGCAGCGTCGCGGCGATCAGCGGGGTGAACCGAAGCCCGGTCACAGCGCGCACCAGCACCATATTCGCCACCAGCGGAACCAACTCGACCAGCAACAGCACGACGGCGACCATCACGATGCTGTGGCCGGCCGCCCACCAGATCGGCCAGATCAACAGCGCGAGCTTCACTGCGCCGGTCGCTGTCAGGAGTCCAGGACGTCCGATCGCTTTGAAGACATCACCGGCGTGGTAGGACGCCGAGTGGATGAGGGCGTATACCGCCAGGATCGACAACACTGGAGCCGCATCGGCGTAATCCGATCCGTACAGGGTGGCGATCACCGCCGGCGCGGCGGCACCCAGGACGACACAGATCGGTGCCGTCAGCGGCACGACGATCGTCAACACCTGCAGATAGTGCTCGCCGACATGGCGGCGGTCATGCTGGAGCCGGGACAGCGAGCTGAACAGCACCTCGCTGATCACGATGCACAAGCTGAGTACCAGTAATTCGGGGATCCGAAAGGCCAGCGTGTACAAGCCCAGAGCGGTGTCACCGAGTCGCACACCGACAACCGCGTAGTCGACGTTGGCGATGCCGAACGCAAGAAGGGTGACTCCCGTTACGGACAGCCCGTACAGCACCAGCTGTCGCGCCTCGCGCGTGTCGAAGCCGTACTTCAGGGGGGTGCGGGCCACCCACCAGTACAGGCACGTCAGCGCGACGGTTCCTACAAGCTGCCCGTAGACGAGGCTCCACACGCCGAAACCTGTGGCGGCGAGCGCGATCGTCAGAACGGCCTTGACGATCGCGGCGATGAATTCCGGCCAGAGCCTGCGCTTGAAATCGAGCCTTCTTCGTAATAGCGCAGCGGGTAGCACACCGAGTGCGGAGATGGTGACGGCAATGGCAAGAACACGCACCATGTTCGTGAGTTCCGGCTGGTTGAGCGTCGAGGCCGCCAGCGGCGCCGCAACGGCAACTGCTACACCAGCCACCAGGCCGGTCGCGGTGACGAGAGTCAATGCCGTGGGCGCGAACCGTTTCCACGAACCGGGACTCTGCACAAGTGCGGCGCCGACACCGAGGTCTTTGAGGTAGTCGAAGAAATTGATGATGAGGAGCGCGAGTGCGAAAAAACCGAAGTCGGCGGGGTCGAGTAATCGGGCGACGATGACGGTGGTGATGAGAGCGGAACTCTTACTCAGGCCGAAGACCAGGTAGTTCCAGGCGGCTTGCCGCCCCGTCTGCGGCGGTGCTAGCCGCGCTGACTCGGTGGCACCGGCGGGGACGGCTTCACCGCCGACGAGGGGGGATACGGCCTGCGCTGGCCGTGTCTTCCTGAACTTCATAGGACGCCGGCTACCAAATCACCCGGCCTGAGGGACAGCGTCAAAACCTCTTCGGCCAGTTGGCGGTTCAACGGGAGGCAAACAGGTAGTCCCTTGCCCAGGGGCGGGGATCGTCATCCCGCCGACGCACGGTGAATCCCGCATTCACCAGCAACTCGTAGACGGCGTCCTTGGTCCGATACGAGTCGTCGCCGGTCTCGTCCGCAAGAAAGTCGTGGCAGCCTATCGCCGCGTTGTGGATGAGCGGGAGGACTTCCGAGCCGCCCTGCAGCGCAGGCAATTCCGCACCCTCGATATTCATCTTCAGGAAGTCGACTCGATCAAGGTCGTACTTGCGGATCAAGCCCGCGAGCGTGAGCGCGGTGACTTCGATACCGTTCGTACCAATCCTGTTCTCGTAGCCGACTTCACTCGGCAGATCGGTGATCATCACCGGCTTGTCGGAATCCATGACTGCTGCGTGAAGGAGTTCGACGTTGCGTACGTCGTTGATCTGACATGCCCGCTTCAGGGTGGCAAACGTCGCCGGATGTGCTTCCACCCCGATGACCTTTCCCGAGGCGCCGACCCACCGGGAGAATGGCAGTGTCTCGGAACCGATTCCCGCGCCGATGTCGAGCACCACGTCGCCAGGCTTGACCGCGTAGTGTCGAAGAAAGACGTCCTGGGTGAAGACTTCGCTTTGTTCGATGCCCATCCCCTGCGGACGTGGCAGCAATATCACTCCCGCCGGTGTCTGCTTCAGCCATGACCCCGTGGCGGGGTCGTAGCTGAACCGTGCTTGTTCCCCCGCGACCCGCGCCCTTCGGTTGGCCACCATTCCGATCAGCTGCCTGCCGGGGCCCCGATCGAGCGCGCTGTACAGCACGTGTTTGAGCGCCACGGCCGCGACCTTAACATCGCTGGTGACGCGCGGCTGTCCCATCGATGAATCCGCCAGAATGATTGCGGCGGTTCGGAACATTTGATGTGATTCCACGGCGTCGCTGCCGGTGCCCGCCGTAGCCTCGCTCAGTCGGCGTAGAAGTCATGCCATTGCGGCATCCAGCGTTGGAGTATGTGGTGAGAGTTCTCGTCACTGGTGGGGCCGGATATATCGGAGCGCACGTAACTAGGGCCCTCCGGTCCATCGGGCATGACGTCGCTGTCCTTGACGACTTCTCCACCGGGAGTCGTGGTCGTCTGACGCCCGACACTTCGGTCTACGAGGGCTCGTTGCTGGATACCGCGTTCGTCGAGTCGGCGTTGCGCTCTTTTTCCGCTGACGCAGTCGTGCACATCGCCGCCAAGAAGGCGGTGGACGAGTCGGTCGCGAACCCCTTGTTCTACTACCGCCAGAATGTCACCGGCATGCAGAGCGTGCTCGAAGCGATGGTCGGCACGGGGACGGGGCGCATCCTGTTCTCGTCGAGTGCGGCGGTCTACGGAGAACAGGCCGTCAGCCCAGTGACCGAAGCGACGCCGACCAGTCCATCGTCTCCCTACGGCTGGACGAAATTGATTGGTGAACAGTTGCTCTCCGACGTTGCGGCAGCGCACGGGCTCAGCTGGTCGGCTCTGCGTTACTTCAATGTGGCGGGCGCAGCGACACCGGAGCTGGCCGACCGCGGCGAGAACAACCTGATACCGATGGTCTTTCGGGCGATCAGCTCGGGCGTTCATCCGAGCGTCTTCGGTGCCGACTATCCGACGCCGGACGGGTCGTGCGTCCGTGACTACATCCATGTCGAGGATGTCGCAGATGCCCATGCCACGGTGCTGAACCAGATGGCGGTCGGTGATCTGGCCGCCATCTACAACATCGGCACCGGGAAGGGCACGAGCGTCTTCGAAATCATGGCGGCGGTACGTCAGGCCACCGGCGTCGATTTCGAGTGCGACGTGATAGGGCGTCGTCCCGGTGATCCTCCCGATGTCGTCGCCGATCCCGCGAAGATCCAACGCGACTTCGGTTGGCAATCTCGCCACGGCCTCGCCGGCACCGTTCAGAGCGCCTGGGAGGCGTGGGTCGTCAACGACCAGACCTGAGGTCCGGCACATTCCGGCGGGTTTGTGGACGATCGTGCGATTTTCGCAAACATTCGGACCAACCGAAGCGCCAGATCCCACGCGCCTTTTGGGTCGTTAGCGCTACTATCAGTCGACTCAAAGGGTATGCCTCGGGGCCTTTGGTCGAGCTCGTGACGTCACCCGGTTCTGCGTAGGAAGGTACGTGTTTGATACGGCGTATAGCGTCATCGCTCGTCGCAGTCGGGTGCGTGGTTGCCGTCTCGATGACGGGGGTCCCCGGTCTGGCCGTCGGTCAGCCCGCCGACGACGCCCCGCCGCCGGTCACCGCGTTCGGCTGGCAGCAACTCGGAATCAACCCGCAGTTGTCCTTCGTGGGCCACGACATGACGCAGAGAGTCTCCATACCCGTGCCGCAGGGCCTTGTGCCGACCACGCTCTCGGGTTTGATTGGAGCGGTCACCAATATTCCGTCGGGATTCGTCGAAGCTCAGACCCAGGACGGGCGGTACGTGGGTTCGGTGCCGATACCCATCGTCCCGCCCGGTCAGCCCCCGGCGCCGTTCACCTTCGACATCAGTTCAGTTCCGGTGGTGCGCGGCGAGATCCAATTGAACTTGGTGTTGAGGGTTAACGACGACGACGTCTGCGATCCCCTGCCGACCCTGGTCATGAGCGAATTGAGCGCGGCCTTCACAGGTGCCGTGCAGCCCCCCAGGACTATCGAGGAATTCCTTCCGGCCATCGCGCCGGTGATCGACCTGTACGTCGACCCGGTACCCACTGACGCCGAGAAGTCCACGACGCTCACTCTCGTCGCCGCATTGTCCACGTACTACCAACCGGGGGTGGTCGGGGTGAATGTGCGTGCGCTGCCTCGAACCGATGCGGGACCACCGCCGGATCGTGACGTTTCGGTCCGTGCGATCGTCGTCCGTGACGTTGCCCAGCCGGAGCCCGGCGTGCGGCTGGTCACCGATACCGGCGCACCTTTTCTCATCCTGAGCGGACAGGGCGACGGCCTCGTCCAGCAGGTCGGTCTGTTCCGGGATGGACTACAGAAGCTGGCCCAGACCGACACCGTCACAGTCGAATCGACCGAAGGCGCTTCGGGCGAACAAGCAGGATCGACCTCGACGTTCGGGCAGCTTCGTATGGGTGGCAACACGACCGTTCTAGGTGAGTCGTACATCTTCTTGAACATCGCTCCCGCCTTGTCCAGAGCCGGCGAGCCGGGCATCGTCGACGTCCGTCTGTTGGCGAATTACACACCGGTTGACGAGAACGAGAAGGGAACGATGGTCGTCACCGCCGGCGAGCTCGTGCTCGCCACCGCCCGTCTCGACGCGTCTGGGCAAGTGGACAGCCGCTTCTCGATTCCTGCCGATGTCGCCGCCAGGGATCAGGATCTGACCGTGACGGTCAGGTATGAGCCGGGGCCCGGGTGTAATCCGCTCACCCTGCCGATGGAGTTCGAGATCGATCCGATGTCGACTGCGAGAGTTCGGCCGGGCGGCGCGGTGGAGATGGGCGGGTTTGCGGCCCTGCCGCAAGGGTTCGTGCCGAGATTCCAAGTAGCCTTCGACGGCAGCGACCCCGACCAACTCGCCCACGCGGCCAAGATCGTCGGGCTGATCCAGAGGCTCACGTCGACGGCGTTGAAACCCGAAGTGGTCAGCGTCGAGCAGGCCGCAACGAGCGATGAAAGCGCTCTGATCATCGCCGGCGCACAAGCAGTCGAGGAGAACAACCTCGATCCGCCGATAGCGCCGCGAGGCGGCATGTCGGAGGTTGACCTGCCTTCTTCGACCGTCATCGACATCTCTACCGGCCTAGCGGCGCTTCAGAGTTATGCGCAGAACAACCGGACGATCGTTCTACTGACCACCTCGGGGCCGTGGAGTCTCGCGATCCCTTTGCTCGACTACCTAGCGGGTTTCTCCAAAGGCTGGCGGGACCTGGATGGTGACGTGCTGGTCGTTGGCCAGGGACAGGTCCCCCAGCAGCTGACCGTGCGGGCCGACGGGCCGGTGATGGCAGGCTCGCCTGGCATCAACGCGGATGCGGTCGAGCAGCAATCGGACACGCGCGGATGGTACGAGTGGACACTGCTCGGGGCAGGCGTGCTTGTGATCCTCGCCCTTATCGGCGGCACAATCGTGTTGCTGAGGAAGCGATCTCGCCCCACCGCAAGCGTCGGCCCTCAGTCCTGACCGCCGAACCTTGGGTGGTCACGCCGTGACGATCGGCGGTACGCGAGGGCTGATCCTGATACCTTGTCGACGAATTATGTAAAGCGGGGGCTGCCGATGCGCCGGACAATTCAGATCGAATTCAACGAGTTGAGTCCGACGCTGATCGACGAGTTCATCGGTGCTGGGGAGCTGCCCAACTTTCGGCGGCTGCATGAATCGTCGGCGGTCTTCGTCACCGACGCCTCCGACGAGAACAACCTCGAACCCTGGGTTCAGTGGCCGACGTTGCACACCGGCATCGCCGACCGTGACCACGGTATCCAGCAACTCGGTGAGGCGAAGCGGGTCATCGGCCGAGGCGTTGCCCGCGAGTTGGCCGATGCCGGGTTCAAGGTCGGCGTTTTCGGCTCGATGAACTTGGACTACGGGCCCTTGGACGGCTTCGTCGTTCCAGACCCGTGGAATCCGAGCGCCACCCCGCATCCCGCCGGCCTCGGTGCGTTCACGAAGTTCGTCGTTTCGGCCGTCCAAGAGAACTCCGCGAACACACTGGACAAACAGGCCGCCGTCCCATTCCTCGCCTACATCGCCACCCACGGCTTGGCGCCGGCTACCGCCGCGTTGGCGGCGCGACAGCTCATCAGCGAGCGGCGGGACCCGGGACTGAAGTGGCGCCGATCCATTGTGCTGGACGCGATTTCGTACGACGTCTTCCGGAAACTGGTGCGCCGCCACGACGTCGCCTTTGCCACCTTCTTCTCCAACTCGACCGCCCACTTCCAGCACTACTTCTGGCGTAATTTCCGTCCCGAGAGTTTCTCGGCGCCGCCCCCGCCTGAAGACCATCCGTCGCTGACGGAGGCGGTGCTCACCGGTTACCGCAACTATGACCGTCTCATCGGACGCTTCATGGCCGACTTCCCCGACGACCGGCTCGTGTTCGCAACCGGTTTGAGCCAACAGCCCTGGGACACGACGAAGTGCACCTACCGGCCAAGGGATTTCGACCGGCTGTTGGACCTGTTGGAACTCGACCGGAACCGGACCTCGGTCGCGCCGGTCATGGCCGAGGAGTTCTTGCTGTCGTTCTCGGACGAGGCATCGGCTGGAGAAGCTTTGACACGGCTGAAGGGCTCGTTGGTGGGGGACCAACCGCTGTTTCGATTCGAGCACGCCGAGCCGTTGCGAATCAAAGTGGGTTGCGCGGTCAACAAATGGTCGCCGAGTGTCGGGACAGTGACCCTGCCAAATGGAAGGCAGGCACCGTTCGAAGAGCTCTTCAGTCGCATCCATACGATCCGCAGCGGCCGCCATCATCCCGACGGCTGCTTCTGGGTGAAATGCTCCACACCGCGCAAATGGGGGGAGAAGATACCGCTCACGTCGGTGGCACCCACCATCCTTCGGCTGTTCGGAGTCGATCCTCCCTCCTATATGAAGGACCCAGCGGTCGAGTTCCTCGCCGTGCAAAAAGATTGACGTGGTCGTAGCGCCGTCGATCACAGCTCAACGGCGGTTCTGTGGCCAGGTAGCTCGAAACGCCGCCTCGCCGGCCGTACGCTAACGTCGCGTCAGCAGTTCCACCGTGAAAAGCAGCAAGGCAGCGAGTGAACAATCCACCGAAGCGTCGGCCGGTCTCCGCCGTCTACGTCGCATCCCCGGAAGGCGACACCGGTAAATCCACGATCGCGCTGGGCATCCTGCACCGGTTGACCGCCACGGTGGCCAAGGTCGGTGTCTTCCGCCCGATCACGCGGCTCGGCGAGGACAGTGACTACATCCTCGAACTGCTGCTGTCCCACACCACGGCGGGCTTGGCCTACGACGACTGCGTGGGTGTCGGCTACGAGCAGCTGCACGAGGACCCCGACGGCGCGTTGGCCGAGATCGTCGACCGGTACCACCGGGTGGCCGACCAGTGCGATGCGGTCCTGATCGTCGGCAGCGACTACACCGACGTCGCCACGCCCAGCGAGTTGTCGACCAACGCACGCATCGCGGCCAACCTCGGCGCTCCGGTTGTGCTGGCGGTCAAGGCCAAAGATCGCAGCCCCGACGCCGTCGCGAACATCGTCGATATCTGCCTCGACGAGATCACCGCCCAGCATGCGCACACCGCGGCGGTCGTCGCCAACCGCTGTGACCCCGCACAACTGACCGCGGTGCTCGACGCTTTGAAGGATTTCGATCCCGAGTGCTACGCGCTGCCGGAGGAACCGCTGCTGGTCGCCCCGTCGGTCGCCGAACTGCAGCAGGCCGTCGAGGGTGAATTGATCAGTGGCGATCCGGCGCTGCTGTCGCGTGAGGCGATGGATCTGATGGTCGCCGGGATGACGGCCGAACGCGTCCTGGAGCGGCTGAGCGAGGGCGTGGCGGTGATCGCGGCCGGCGACCGATCCGACGTCGTGCTCGCGCTCGCCAGTGCCCATGCCGCCGAAGGCTTCCCGTCGTTGTCCTGCATCATCCTCAATGGCGGGCTGGAACTACATCCCTCGATCTCGGCCCTCGTGTCGGGGCTGGGGCTACGGCTGCCGATCATCGCCACCGAATTCCGGACGTTCGAGACCGCCAGTCGGGTGGCCTCCGCACGCGGCAGGGTGACGGCGACCTCCATGCGCAAGATCGACACCGCCATCGCGTTGATGGAAACCCACGTCGACATCGCGGACATGCTGGATCGGTTGGCCATCCCGATTCCGCAGGTGGTCACCCCCCAGATGTTCACCTACAAGCTGTTGGAGTGGGCCCGGTCGGACCGTAAGCACATCGTGTTGCCGGAGGGCGACGACGACCGCATCCTGACCGCGGCCGGTCGGCTGCTGCACCGCGGCGTCGCCGAGCTGACAATCCTGGGCGAAGAATCTCAGATACGGGCGCGCGCAGCGGAATTGGGTATCGATATCTCCGCCGCCGTCGTTCTCGACCCGCAGATCAGCGACCTGTGCGACAAGTTCGCCGAACAGTACGCCGAAATGCGCAAGCACAAGGGCGTCACGGTGGAGCAGGCGCGCGAAATCATCCATGACGTTTCCTATTTCGGCACCATGCTGGTGCACAACGACATGGTCGACGGCATGGTCTCCGGTGCCCGCCACACCACCGCCCACACGGTGCGACCCGCCTTCGAGATCATCAGGACGCTGCCCGACGTGTCGACGGTTTCCAGTATCTTCTTGATGTGCCTTGCCGACCGGGTGCTGGCGTACGGTGACTGCGCGATCGTGCCGGATCCGACCGCCGAGCAGCTGGCCGACATCGCGATCTCGTCGGCCCGCACCGCGGCCAGCTTCGACATCGAGCCGCGAGTCGCGATGCTGTCCTACTCGACGGGTACCAGCGGATCCGGCGCGGACGTCGAAAAGGTCCGGGAGGCAACCGAACTGGTCATGCAGCGGGAACCGGACCTGCTGGTCGACGGTCCCATCCAGTACGACGCTGCCGTCGACGCCTCGGTGGCCAAGTCCAAGATGCCCGACTCGAAGGTGGCAGGCCGGGCCACGGTGCTGATCTTCCCCGACCTCAACACCGGGAACAACACGTACAAAGCGGTCCAACGCAGCGCTGGCGCAATCGCGATCGGGCCGGTGCTGCAAGGGTTGAAGAAACCCGTCAACGACCTCTCGCGCGGGGCGTTGGTGGAGGACATTGTCAACACCGTGGCGATCACCGCGATCCAGGCGCAGACGCTCTGATGGCGCGCAGCGTACTGGTGCTCAACTCGGGCTCGTCGTCACTCAAATACGCTGTCATTGAACCGGATTCGGAGACGATGGTGATCGACGGCATCGTCGAGCGCATCGGTGAGGGACAGGTACGCGACCATGCCGAGGCGCTGCAGACGGCGTTCGGCCAGATGGCCGAGGCGGGCCGGGGCCTCGACGCCCTCGACCTCGTCGCCGTCGGGCACCGCGTGGTCCACGGCGGCCCCGACCTTTATGAGCCGACACTGATCGACGACGCTCTCGTCGCCAGGATCGAGGAACTGTCTCCTCTTGCCCCGCTGCACAATCCGCCGTCTCTGCTGGGAATCAAGGAGGCACGCAAGGCGCTGCCCGATCTGCCGCATGTGGCGGTCTTCGACACCGCCTTCTTCCACGACCTACCGGCCGCGGCGGCGACGTACGCGATCGACCGCGACGTCGCTGAGCAGTGGCATATCCGTCGCTACGGTTTCCACGGCACCTCGCACCAGTACGTCAGCGAGCAGGCCGCGGCCTTTCTGGGTGTGCCGTTGGACTCGGTGCGCCAGATCGTGCTGCACCTGGGCAACGGCGCTTCGGCCTCTGCCATCGTCGGGGGCCGACCGGTGGACACCTCGATGGGGCTGACCCCGATGGAGGGCCTGGTGATGGGGACCCGGTCCGGCGACATCGACCCCGGTCTGATGTTCTACCTGTGGCGAACGGCGGACATGAAGGTCGAGGACATCGAGGAGATGCTCAACCGTCGGTCCGGGGTGCGTGGGCTCGGCGGCGAGGTCGACTTCCGGGTCCTGCACCAGCGCATCGAATCAGGGGACTCCTCTGCGCAACTGGCGTACGACGTATACATCCACCGGCTGCGCAAGTACATCGGCGCCTATCTTGCGCTACTGGGCGGCGCGGACGTCATCACCTTCACTGCCGGAGTGGGGGAGAACGACGCGGCGGTGCGGCGCGACGCGTTGAGTGGCATGGCGCCGTTGGGCATAGAACTCGACGAGGTGCTCAACGCCAAAGCCGACAAGAAAGCCCGGCGGATATCGGCCGATCGGTCCCCGACGGCGGTGCTAGTTGTTCCCACTGATGAGGAGCTCGCGATCGCCCGCGCTTGCACGAACCTCGTCGAGCACTGAGCGCGGCTTCTCGAGCGGCAGTTCCTGGGCGGAATCGCAGATGGCCAGCAGCCGGCGGACCTGCCTGCCGCAGCGCACCTGCCAGTCGATTCCGTTCCGGGAGCAGATCACGTTGATGTAGTGCAGCGCGGCGAAGCCTGCGCTGCCGAAGAAGTCGACGAGCCGCAGGTCGATCACGAGACGCCGGGTGCCGGCGACCTGACCTTCGACGTAGGTGGCCAGCGCTCTGCTGTTGGTCGCATCGATCTCGCCTTCGACCGTCACGAGCACCGTCGAGCCGTGTCTGTGCGACGCGGTGAAGCTGGCGCGATGGTGGTGTTCGCACTGATCGAAGGACCGAGGGTCGGGACGGAACACCCGGCAGGTTCCTACAGCGGACACGGTGCACTCCTGTTGTCGAGATGCAAATGAAACCGCGGAGGCCGTCAGCGACGCCTGACAGCTGCTTAGCCGCAAACGGCGAATGATCCCCGATGGCCTCTGCAGTTTGGCTGTGACCTCAACCTGTGATGCAGATTACTACGAAATCCGCGGCGTGACCATTGAGTGTTACGACATGGGCAAATCCCGTAAAGTCGGCGTGCTGTCCCCAACGGTTTGCTGTAAGCGCCACTGAATCCGTAGTTCTCACACGGCTCGGGGTAGTACCGGTGAGATTGAATTTGCCCCGCTGGCAACGCGTCGAAATCCGCACGCAACCGCCGTCGGCTGGAATGTGTCGATCCGGTGCGACGAAGGGGCACACATGCCGAGTATCTACGAGCAGATTGGCGGCCACGAGGCCCTCGAAGGCGTGGTCGAGGACTTCTACATCCGCGTGCTGGCCGACGACCAGCTGTCCGGATTCTTCACCGGAACCAACATGGCGCGGCTCAAGGGCCGGCAGGTCGAGTTCTTCGCCGCCGCGCTGGGCGGGCCCGAGCCCTATACCGGCGCGCCGATGCGCCAGGTCCACCAGGGCCGCGGAATCACGGTCCACCATTTCAACCTTGTCGCGGGACATCTGGCCGCGAGCCTGGCCGCGGCCGGGGTGCCGTCGGAGACGGCCGGGCAGATTCTCGAAGCCATCGCCCCGCTGAGCGGCGAGATCGCGACCGCCAGCGTCGCCTGACCGTCAGAACGTGCTGGTCGGACGGACGCTGTTGGCCAGATCCACGAGCGCGTAGCGGTGCGCCTGGGTGGGGGCCACCCGCGCAAGAGCGCGCAGCGAGGCCTCCACGCCCAACTGCAATCCGTGTTCGGTGAACGGGAACCCGAGGATGTGATTGGTGCTGGCGGTGTTGTCGGCCAGCCAGTCCATCGCGGTGCCCAGCACCAGCGCGCGGATCTGCAGCACCCGCGGCTCGGTGTCGGGCAGCGCCTCGACGCGCCGTGCGGCATCCCGGATCTGCTGTTCGGTGATCTCGCTCGACGAGCGACCGGACAGCAATGTGACTGCGCTGGTCAACCGGGCCGTCGTGAAGTGCCGCGACATCGCGGGCACCTTGTCCAGGGTCTTCACCGCGTCATCGCGCTCGCCGGCGGCCGACTGCGCGCGGGCCAGCCCGAATCCCGCCGAGATCACCCCGTTGTCGGTCGACCACACGGTGTTGTAGAACTTGCCCGCGTCGGGGGTGCCTGCCAACTCGGCGGTGGCGGCCAAGGCCAATTTGGGTGCCAGCTCGCCGGGCATCGTGTCGAGCACCTCGGTGAAATGCTTTGTCGCCGAGTCGTAACCGGCGGTCAGCAGTTCGGACACGGCCTTGAACCAGACGAGCCGCCATGGCCAGCCCACCCGCTCGGTGAGGTCGTCGAGCTTGCGCGTGGCCTTGGCCACGTCGCCGAGGTCGAGCAGCGCGCGCACTTCCATCAGCGGCAGTTCGACCGAGTCCGACAGGTCGATGCCTTCGGAGTCCAGCGCCCCGTGCCTGGCCGCGCGCAGCTGGTCGAGGGCCTGTACGGGCTGGCTCACCACGCTGGCCGACAGCACAGGCGCACCGACGTCGGTCGGGTCGACCAGGGGTACGGGGAGAGCCCTGACGATCTCCTGGGCGGTAAGCCGTTCCGAGTGCACCTGCCCGTCGAGGTAGACGTCGGTGTGGGCGACCAGAAGATCGATGCCGAACGTCGACCGCGTGGGCGAAAACACCGTGGACAGACCGGGTTTGGGGGACCCGGTGTCCTTCGCCACGACTTCGCGCAGCACGCCGAGCAGCTGTCCGGACATCTCGTCGGCGCTGCCGAACCGCCGCCGAGGGTCCGGATCGATCGCCCGGCGCAGCGCCCGGCCGAACGAGTCGTACTCGGCCAGGACCGGATCGTCCTCGGGCAACCCGTCGACGTAGCGGCCCCTGCGCGTGCGCAAATTCAGCGTCAGCGCCGCGAGCGTGCGCCCGACGGTGTAGATGTCGGTGGCCACCGTCGGCCCCGTCCGCACGATCTCGGGAGCCTGGTATCCCGGGGTTCCGTAGAGATAGCCGAAGGAGTTGATGGTCGACACCGCACCGAGGTCGATCAGCTTGAGCTGTTCCTCGGTGATCATGATGTTCTCGGGCTTGAGGTCGTTGTAGGTCAGGCCGAGCGAGTGCAGATAACCAAGCGCAGGCAGGATTTCGAGCATGTACCCGATGGCCTGGGCCACCGGCAGCTTCTCACCCTTGGCCTGTTTGAGCGACGTGCCGCCGACGTACTCCATCACGATGTAACCGACGGGGTTGCCGTGCTGGTCGGCATGCTCGACGAAGTTGTAGATCTTCACGATCCCGGGATGGGTGACCTCGGCCAGGAACTGGCGCTCGGCCATCGCGATCTTCTGCGCCTCGGCGTCACCGGAATGCACCAGACCCTTGAGCACGACCGGCCGTTCGTTGACGTTGTGGTCGAAAGCCAGATAGACCCAGCCAAGGCCGCCGTGCGCGATACAGCCCTTGATCTCGTACTGGTCGGCGACCATGTCACCCGGATTCAGTTGCGGCAGAAACGAATACGGGCTGCCGCAGTGCGGGCACCAGCCTTCCGACCGGGCGGGCTTGCCATCGCTGGAACGGCCGACGGGGCGCCCGCAGTTCCAACAGAACCGCTTGTTCTCCGCGACCACCGGGTTGGTCATCAGCGCGTCTAGCGGGTCCTTGGCCCGCACCCGCGGGATCTCGACCAGCCCACCGCCCAGGCGGCGCGTCCGCGACAACGCCCGCGTCGTGGTGGTGGTCTGCTCCTGCGGCTCGGTGTCCCCGGTGCCCACCGACTCGCCGTCGTCGTCGTCGAGGTGGGGCCGGAACACCGCCTCGGTCGCCATCGGGCGGATGGTCGAGGCGGAATCCATGCTCATGTCGTCGAAGCTCGCCGGCTGAGTGCCCGGGCTCTCTTCGTCGTAGTCGTCCAGCTGGGTTTCGGACATCAGTCGTAATACCTCGCGACCGGAGGAGCCGGCGCAGGCCCGAGCACCGTCAACCATTTGCGGTACAACGTGTTCCAGGTGCCGTCGCGGCGGATCCGCTCAAGCGTGCCGTTGACGTACCGGATCAGGCCGGTGTTCTGCCGGTTGACCCCGATGCCGTAGGGCTCCTCGTTGAGGCTCGGTCCGACGATGTGCAGGTACGGATCCTGTGACACCAGACCGGCGAGGATTGAGTCGTCGGTGCTGACGGCGTCGACCTGCCGCTGCTGCAACGCCACCAGGCAGTCGGCCCACGCGACCACCCCGACGATGATCGGCGGCGGCGTGATCTGGCGGATCCGCTCCAGCGATGTCGTGCCCTTCGCGACGCAGACGCGGCGTCCCGAAAGGTCCGACGCCTGCCGGATCGTCGAGTCGCGCGGCGCCAGGATGCGTTGATTGGCGGTCAGATACGTCGTCGAGAACCCGATCATCTTCTTGCGTTCGCACGTGATGGTCATGGTCTTGACGACGACGTCGACCTGATTGTTCTGCAACGCCGCGATGCGGTCCGCCGACGATAGGATGCGGTACTCCACCTGCGACGGGGTTCCGAAGATGTCGCGGGCGATCTCACCGGCGATGTCGACGTCGAACCCGGTGATCTGCCCGGTGATCGGGTCCCGGAACGAGAACAGGTTGCTGCCGATGTCCAGGCCGACGATCAGCCGTCCCCGTGCGCGGATGTTCGCGACGGCCTCCTCGGCCTCGGCCCGGTTGCTGAACGGGCGAAGGCTCGCCGTGCGCTCACAGTCCTCGGTGTCGTCGCGTGGCGGGTGCACCGGTTGCGGCGGCAGCTCCTCCATACCCGCCGGCGTGGGCGGCCCAAGCGTCACACCGGGTGTGGAGGTCACCGACGCCGCCTGCCCGCAGCCGGTGAGCACCAGCGCGGCGGCGACGAGGATGGCGAAGAACTTCTTCACCTGTACTCACTCAGCCTCGGCCACAACCCCAGCGCCACCGCGACCGCCGCGACGACGCTGAGCACAGCGGCGCCGACGGTCGCACCCGATAGCACCCGGTGTGCGTTGATGATGTCGTCGCGGAGTTGCTTACGGCTCTCTTCGATGCCCTGGCTCAACGCCTCGTCGAGCTTGTTGAACGCCGGCGTCGAGTCGTCTGCCCCGGTGCCGAGCGCCACCTGTGTGGCGGCCTGATAGTTGCCGACGCTGATGTAGGCGTTGATGCGATCGTCGGCGGCGCGCCAGCGCTTCAGCAGCTGCTCGGCCTCGCCGAGGTCGGTCTTGTCGATGGCGTCCTCGCGGGCCAGGTAATCGGCAAGCTGCTGCTGCATCATGTCGATGCGCTGGTAGTACGACTGTTTGCGCACCGTCTCGTCGCCGCGCCGGATCAACGACAGTGTCTCGTCGGCGCGGGCCTGCTGCGCGGTGATCGCCAGGTTTGTCACCGTCTTCAACGACTCGGCGGCCGTGTCCTTGGCGCTGCGACTGTCCGAGGTCGAGATGACCAGGGCCGTGCCCACCCAGATCAGCATGGTCAGAACCGCGAGACCGCCCGCGACGAAGCCGATGTTGATCCGCCTGCGCGTGCGCCTGGCCAGCCAACGGTTGGCGAACACCCCGAACAGCAGGGTCGCCAGGACCACCAGGATGACCGGGCCGGGGATGCGGGTGGACGCGCTGGTCTCGGCGTCCACTCGCTGTGAGGTCTCCTCGTAGAGCCGTTGGGCCCCGGGCAGGATCTGCGTCTGCATCAACGCCGACGCTTCCGACAGGTACGAAGAACCCACCGGGTTGCCCGAACGGTTGTTGGTGCGGGCGGTCTCGACCAAGCCCGTGTACACCGACAACTCCGCGTTAAGGCGGCCGAGCAACTGCACCAGATCCTCGTCAGTGAGCCCGCTCGACGCCCGAGTCACGGCCACCGACGCGTCCGTGATCGCCTGCTCGTACCGTTGCCGGACGTCGCGCGGTTCCGCTCCGGCGATGAAGGCGGTGGCCGCCGCGGCGTCGGCCACCGAAAGCGTCGTGTAGAGCTGCCCGGCGGCGAAGGACAGCGGCTCGGTGTGGTTGAGCACGGTCATCAGCGCCTGCTGCCGGTCGTTGATCGTCGTCGAGGTGGCGAACGCGCTGGCGATGACGAGCGCGGACAGCACGACCCCGATGGTCAGGATGCGGCCGGGCGTGGTCCACAGGAACCACCAGCGTTGTTGTGCGGGCGTCGACGGCGACCGCGACGCGAGCGGCTCCGTCGACGGGTGCGCCAACTCCACAGTCACGTGCGCGCGGACCTCATTAGCATCGCTTTCCAGCTCGTCGTTTTCGACCGGTCCCACTCTATGAAAGAAGTCTAAGAGTTTCCGGCAGGCAGGGCGGCCCTATTGTTGAGGCGTGCGTGGCGACGGTGACGGATGGGTGGTTTCCCAAGGCCAGGCCTACTGGGGCAGGTACGGCGCGGCCGGCCTCCTGCTGCGGGCCCCCGGGCGCGACGGCGCGCCGGTGGTGCTGCTCCAACACCGGGCGGCCTGGAGCCACCAGGGCGACACCTGGGGTCTACCGGGCGGGGCGCGCGACAGCCACGAGACTCCGGAGCAGGCGGCCATCCGGGAGGCCCACGAGGAAGCGGGGCTGCCCGCCGAGCAGTTGACCGTGCGCAAGGTGGTGGAGACCAAGATCGTCGCGGGCGACGGGGTCAGCTGGAGCTACAGCACGGTCATCGCCGACGCCCAGGAGATGCTGCACACCGTGCCGAACCGGGAGAGCGCCGAGTTGCGCTGGGTGGCCGTCGACGACGTCGCGAAGCTGCCCCTGCACCCTGGCTTCGCCGCCAGCTGGCAGCGGTTGCGCGACGAGTTCGCCTCGATCCCTCTCCTGGTCAACCGGCAGGTCTGAGCGCGGCCTTCAACTGTGCGGCCGCGGCCCGCGGGTCCTCGGCCGCGGTGATCGCCCGCACCACGACGACGCGCCGCGCGCCGGCCGCCAGCACCTGCGGTAACCGGTCGGTGTCGATTCCGCCGATCGCGAACCACGGCTTGTCGCTCTTCAATTCGGCGGTGTGCCGGACCAGCTCCAGGCCGGGCGCCGGGCGGCCCGGCTTGGTCGGGGTGCGCCAGCACGGGCCGACGCAGAAATAGTCGACGGCCTCCTCGACCGCCGCCGCGACCTGGTCCGCGTCGTGGGTGGAGCGCCCGATCACCGGCGCCGCACCGACGATGCCGCGCGCGACCGCCAGCGGAAGGTCGTCCTGGCCCAGATGAAGCACGTCGGCGCCGGCGGCCAGCGCGATGTCGGCGCGGTCGTTGACGGCCAGCAGCGCGCCGTGGCGGCGGGCGGCGTCGGCGAGCACCTCGAGCGCCTCGAGTTCCTGACGCGCCTCCAAGGGGCCCAACCGCTGTTCGCCCGGCGAACCCTTATCGCGCAGTTGGATGAGGTCGACCCCGCCGGCGAGGGCGGCGTCGGCGAACTCCGCGAGGTCACCGCGCTCGCGCCGGGCGTCGGTGCACAGGTACAGCGACGCGCTGGCCAGGCGTTCTCGAGGTTCGTGCACACCGCGACGCTAGCGGCTCGTCGTTGGGGGCCTAACCAGCGGGTACTGTGGGTTGACGAACGCGGGAGTCCCGGGAGCGGGGACTGAGAGTGGGCATTCGAACCTGCCTTTACCGTCGCACCTGATCCGGGTCATGCCGGCGAAGGGAGGGATGTTGACCAACGCAAGCCTGGCCGTGATCGGCGGCGGCGTCATCGGGCTTGCCGTCGCCCGGCGCGCCAGCAGCGACGGCTGGGACGTGCGGGTGCACCGCACCGACGATCGCGGTGCGTCGTGGGTCGCAGGCGGCATGCTCGCACCCCACAGCGAGGGCTGGCCCGGCGAGGAGAAGCTGTTGCAGCTCGGCCTGGAGTCGCTGCACCTGTGGCACGACGGCTTCCTCGACGGGCTGCCCGACGAGGTGGTCACCGCCCGCGAATCCCTGGTGGTCGCCGTCGACCGCGCCGACGCGAGCGACCTCAAGACGGTGGGCGAGTGGCTTGCGGCTCAAGGGCATCCGGTGACGGCGACGACGTTGGCGCGCGACATAGAACCGCTGCTGGCTCAGGGCATCCGGCACGGATTCCGGGCCGAAACCGAACTGGCCGTTGACAATCGGCTGCTGGTGCGAGCGTTGGCCGTGCTGTGCGAAGGGCTCGGCGTGCAGTGGGCGCCCCCCGTCTCCGACCTCACCGAGGTGCAGGCCGACGCCGTGGTGATCGCGAACGGTATCGACGCCCCGACGCTGTGGCCCGGCCTGCCGATCCGGCCGGTCAAGGGTGAGGTGTTGCGGTTGCGGTGGCGCCGCGGGTGCATGCCGGTGCCCCAGCGGGTCATTCGGGCCAGGGTGCACGGCAGGCAGGTATACCTGGTGCCGCGGGCCGACGGGGTCGTCGTCGGCGCGACGCAGTACGAGCACGGCCGCGACACCGCGCCCGCTGTGAGGGGGGTGCGGGAACTGCTCGATGACGCCTGCGCGGTGATGCCCTCGCTGGGCGAATACGAACTCGCCGAATGCGCTGCGGGCCTGCGGCCGATGACGCCGGATGGATTACCGCTCGTCGAACGCCTCGACGAGCGCACACTAATCGCCGCGGGCCACGGGCGCAACGGATTTCTTCTCGCCCCATGGACGGCCGAACGGATCGCGGCCGAACTCGATGTCACGATTGGAGCAATCAAATGAAGGTACTGGTCAACGACGAAGCGGTCGAAGTGGACGCCTCGACGACGGTCGCCGCGCTGCTGGCGCGTCTCGGCTTTCCGGAGAAGGGCATCGCCGTCGCGGTGGACTGGTCGGTGCTGCCGAAATCGGACTGGGACACCGCGCTGTCGGACGGTGCTCGCGTGGAGGTGGTGACGGCGGTGCAGGGTGGCTAGGTCCGGCACACTTCGCGCGAGCGGAGCATCGGTCACGAAGTTGACCATCGCCGGCCGCGAGTTCGGTTCGCGGCTCATCCTCGGCACCGGAGGCGCGGCCAATCTCGCCGTGCTCGAAGAAGCGCTTGTCGCATCGGGGACCGAGCTCACGACGGTGGCGATGCGGCGCGTCGACGCCGACGGCGGCACCGGCGTGCTCGAGCTGCTCAACCGGCTGGGTATCACCCCCTTGCCGAACACCGCGGGCTGCCGGGGCGCGGCCGAGGCGGTGATGACGGCGCAACTTGCCCGCGAGGCGTTGCACACCGACTGGGTGAAGCTGGAAGTCATCGCCGACGAGCGCACGCTGCTGCCCGATGCCGTCGAACTGGTAAGGGCGGCCGAACAATTGGTCGACGACGGTTTCACGGTCCTGCCGTACACCAACGACGATCCGGTGCTCGCGCGACGGCTCGAGGACATCGGGTGCGCGGCGGTGATGCCGCTGGGATCGCCGATCGGAACGGGACTGGGAATCGCCAACCCGCACAACATCGAGATGATCGTCGACGCCGCTTCGGTGCCGGTGGTGCTCGATGCGGGCATCGGCACCGCGAGTGACGCCGCGATGGCGATGGAGTTGGGGTGCGACGCCGTGCTTTTGGCCACTGCCGTGACCCGCGCCGCCGACCCGCCTACCATGGCGGCGGCAATGGCCGCTGCGGTCACCGCGGGACGGCTGGCTCGACAGGCCGGCCGCATCCCGAAGCGGTTCTGGGCGCAGGCGTCCAGCCCATCTCGATGAGACGCTATGTCGCACTGGGCAGTTCGATGGCGGCCGGTCCAGGGATCGGACCCCGCGCCGACGGTGCGCCCTGGTCCGCCGGCCGTTCGGCGCGCAACTATCCGCATTGGGTAGCCGCGAAGCTGGGTCTCGACCTCGTCGACGTGACCTACTCGGGCGCGACCACCGCGAACATCCTGCGCGAACCGCAACACGGTGCGCCGCCGCAGATCTCGGCTCTGACCGGATCCGAAGACCTGGTGACGGTGACCATCGGTGGCAACGACGTCGGCTATGTGCCGATGCTGTTCGCGGCGGGCCTGCCACGCGTTACCCGCAAGCTCCCGCTGCTGGGGACGGTGCTGCGCGGGCAACTGGATCCGCGGGCGCGCGATGACGCGCTGACGCAGGTCGCTGTGGCGCTCGAGGAGGTCGGCCGGACGGTGCGGGCCCGCTCACCTCGCGCGACGGTGCTGTTCGTCGACTACCTCACGCTGCTACCGCCGCCGGGTGTGCCCGCACCACCGTTGTCCGACACCGACGTGGCGACCGGACGCCACGTCGCCGACACGCTGGCGCGGCTGACCGCGGAGGCGGCCGCAGCCACCGGCTGCGGTCTCGTGCGGGCCGCCGAGCACAGCGCCGCGCATCATGCGTGGTCGGCCGAACCGTGGACGACCCGGTTCGGGCTGACCGACTTGGTGAGACCGGGAAGGCCCGCACCCCTGCACCCCAATGCGGCGGGCATGCGCGCCGTGGCCGACCTCATCGTCGCGCAGCTGACGGGTTAGCGCCCGGGCGACGCTAACGTAGTGGGCAATGAGCCACACGAAGGTTTCCAAGCTGTCGAAGACGACGAAGACGATCGCCCTCATCTCAGCCGGCATCGTCGCACTCGGGGGCTGCGGCCGTGACGAGGAGCCCCAACCGGTGGTGCAGCCGCCCACCACCCAGGCGGGGGTGTCGCAGGCCGCCGTGAACTTCGCCAGGTCGCTCGCGCAGCGCACCTCCGCCGACGCCATCTACCAGCATCTGGTCCGGCTGCAGGAGATCGCCGACAACAACGACGGCAACCGTGCCCTGGGTACCCCTGGCTACGACGCCAGCGTCGACTACGTCGCTAACACCCTGCGCGACAAGGGCTTCGACGTGCAGACACCCGAGCTCGAGGTGCGGCTGCCGTTCGCCGACGAACCCGCGCTGACCGTCGGCGGCGACGCGGTCAAGGCCAGACCGTTGAACTTCACGATCGGCACACCGCCGGGCGGGGTGTCGGGCCCGCTGGTCCTCGCGCGCGTCGAGGACTCCCCGGGCTGCACGGTCTCCGACTACGACGGCTTGCCCGTCGAGGGCGCCGTCGTGCTCGTCGACCGTGGCAAGTGTCAGTTCTCCGAGAAGGAGGAGGCCGCCGCCGAACGCGGCGCGGTGGCTCTGCTCGTCGCCAACAGCGAGGACAACGACGAGATGGGCGGCACCCTCGGCGAGGACACGGAGGCGACCATCCCGGTCGTCAGCATCACCAAGGCGGAGGGCGATCGGCTACGGGCCGAACCGGGAGACGTCACCCTCAAGCTGAATGCGGGTGTGCGCAAGGAGCGAACCCGCAACGTCATCGCCCAGACCCGAACGGGCGACACCGCAAACGTCGTGATGGCCGGTGCACATCTGGACAGCGTCCCGGAGGGGCCGGGCATCAACGACAACGCGTCCGGTGTGGCGGCCGTGCTCGAGTCCGCAGTGCAGTTGGGCGGTTCCCCCGACGTTCAGAACGCGGTACGGTTCGGTTTCTGGGGTGCGGAGGAGGTCGGGTTGTTCGGATCGAACAACTATCTGGAGTCGCTGGATGTCGATGCCCTCAAGGACATCTCGCTCTATCTGAACTTCGACATGGTGGGCTCTCCGAACCCCGGCTACTTCACCTATGACGGGAATCAGTCCCTGCCGCCCGACGAGGAGGGCGCGATCGCCCGGGTGCCGGAAGGGGCCGCGGGCGTGGAACGCACGCTGGTGGACTACCTCGACGCGGCCGGAAAACCGGCCGAGGACACCAGCTTCGACGGTCGCTCCGACTACGACGCATTCACCCTGGCCGGCATCCCGGCGGGTGGCACCTTCTCGGGCGCCGAGGCCAAGATGACGCCCGAGCAAGCCGAGCGGTGGGGCGGTGAGGCGGGTCAGCCGTTCGACCCCAACTACCACAAGGAATCGGACACCCTGGAGCACATCGACCGCACCGCACTCGGTATTCACGGGGCGGGCGTGTCCTACGCCGTCGGTATCTACGCTCAGGACCAGGGCGGGCCGAACGGAATCCCCACGCGCGATCTGCGCGTCCGTCACCCGCTCGCGTCATGAAGAGATGGGCGGCCGGCGCGGGAGTCGTGATCGGAGTCGTCATCGGGGTCGTCGCAGCCATGACCTCGTGCTCATCGCCGGAGCCGGCGCCGGCGTCGCCACAGGAGATAGCGGACAAGGTCACCGCCGACGCGATGTTCACCCACCTGCAGAAACTGCAGCAGATCGCCGACACCAACGGCGGTAACCGCGCCAACGGCAAACCCGGATACGACGCCACCGTCGACTACGTCGCACAGTTCCTGCGCGACAAGGGATTCGACGTCCAGACCCCTGAGTTCGAGCTGCTCGACCGCAGTGTGGGCGGCAATCCGTCGATGCGGGTGAGCGGGCGCGAATATCCGGTCGACCAGGCCTCCCTGCTGATCACCACGCCGCGCGGCGGGCTGAACGCCGTGACCCTTCGCCCGGCGAAGGCCGCCGGTTGCCGGACCGCCGACTACGACGGCACCTCGGCGCGGGGCGCGATCGCCATCGTCGACGACACGGGCTGCTCGGTGGTCGCCAAACAGAACGCGGCCGTGTCGGAGGGCGCCGTCGGCCTGCTCGTCGTCAGCTCGCCCGGCGGCGGCGGGAGCCCGGCGGGCCTGTTCACGCCCGGCTACTACCAGGACCTGACCGTTCCCGTCGGGGTCATCGGCCGCGAAGCCGACGCCGCCCTGCGGCGAACCTCGGCGCCGGTACGCCTCGTGCTCGACCGTAAGCCGGTCATGAAGAAGACCCGAAACCTCGTGGCGCAGACCAAGACCGGGGACACCCGTAACGTCGTGCTGGCGGGTGCGCACCTGGACAGCTCGGCAGCCAGCCCCGGAGTGAACGACGATGGAACGGGTATCGCGGCGCTGCTGGAAACTGCTGCGGCACTGGGTCCGCAGCCACCGGTCACCAACGCCGTCCGCTTCGTGTTCTGGGCCTCGGAGGAGAACGGGCTGGCCGGACCGACCAGGTATGTGCAAGGGCTCTCGCCCGACGAACTCGGAGACATCGCACTGTATCTGGGCTTCGACATGCTCGGTTCACCGAATGCCGGCTACTTCACCTACGACGGTGACCAGTCCGCTACACCCAACCCGGCCATCCCCGCGCGGTCGGTGCCCGCGGGTTCGGCCGGTATCGAGCGGATGCTGGCCGGCTATCTCAACACGGCGGGCGTGCGGCCCGCGGACATGCCGCTGAGCGAATTCACCGACTACTACCCGTTTCTCGCTGCCGGCGTGCCGGTCGGCGGCCTGACTGCCGGTTCGTCACAACGTAAGAGCGAGATACAGGCTCGGCTTTGGGGCGGGCGGGCAGGTGTCCCCTTCGACCCGAACTACCGCACCAAGCGCGACACCGTCGAGAACGTCAACCGCGACGCGCTGTCGGTCCTGGGGCCTGCGGTCACCTACGCCGTGGCGACCTACGCGCGGTCGGTCGACGGCGTCAACGGTGTTCCGCCCCGGGACCAACGGCAGCGGGCCGCTCGCTAGCCTGCCGGAATCCCAACAGCCGCATGCCGTGATAGACCGCCAGGGCCGCTATCGAACCCAGCGCGATTCCGGTGAAGGTCAAGGTGCCTGCGTGCCAGGTGAAGTCGGCGATGCCGATGATCAGCGGGATGGCCGCGGTCATCTGATTGACCGGCCGGGAGAAGTCGACCCGGTTGGTCAGCCAGATCCGGACTCCCAGCACGCCGACGAGGCCGTAGAGCACCACGGTCGCCCCACCGAGCACGCCGGCGGGTATCGCCGAGATCGCCGCGCCGACCTTCGGGCACAGCGAGAGCAGGATCGCCACGGCGCCCGCAACCCAGTACGCCGCAGTGGAATACACCCGCGTCGCCGCCATAACGCCGATGTTCTCGGCGTATGTGGTGGTCGCAGAGCCGCCACCGAAACCGGCCAGCGTGGTGGCCACACCGTCGGCGGCCAGTGCCCGGCCCATCACCGGGTCGACATCGGTGGCGGTCATCTGGCCGACCGATTTCACGTGCCCGATGTTCTCGGCGACCAAGGCGATCACCGCGGGCAGAAACATCGGCAACACCGCGACGGTGAACGTCGGCGCCTGGAACTCCGGCAGCCCGAGCCACGGGGCGGCGGCGATCGGTGCGGTGTCGATCTCACCGAGCACCAGCGCGAGCAGGTATCCCACCAAGACGGCCAGGAAGATGGCCAGCCGGCCGATGATGCCGCGGAAGAACGCCAGCGTCGCCACCAGGAGCACCAGGGTGAGGAGCCCGACCACCGGACCCTGTTCGAAGTTGGCTTTGGCCGAGGGCGCCAGATTGAAGCCGATCAGCGCGACGATCGCGCCGGTGACCACCGGGGGAAGTGTCACGTCGAGCCAGTGCGTGCCGACCAGATGGACCAGGCCGCCGATCGCCACCAGTGCGAGACCGACCGCCACGAGTCCGCCGAGGGCGCTCCCCGTTCCGTGCGAGGCGACCGCCGCGGTGACCGGTGCGATCACCGAGAAGCTCGAACCCAGGTAGCTGGGCAGTCGGTTGCCGGTGATGAGCAGGAACAGCACCGTCCCGACACCCGAGAACAACAGCGTCGTCGCCGGTGGGAAGCCGGTGAGGACGGGGACCAGGAAGGTGGCGCCGAACATGGCCACGACGTGCTGGGCGCCGAGTCCGATCGTCCGGCCCCAGCCGAGACGTTCGTCGGGTGCCACGACGAAGTCATCGCCGGGGTCGGCGTCGACGCGCTTCCAGCTCAGCTCGATCACGGTCTAAGACGGTAAGCCAGCGCGCCCGCGAGCACCACGCAAGCGCCGGCCAGGACCGACGGCCCCGGAAGCAGCAACGCGAGCACCACACAGCCCGCCAGCCCGACCGCCGGGACCGTTCGGCGACCGAGGGTCCAGGCCGAGGCGTTGGCGATCGCGTAGTAGACGAGGACGGTGAATGACGAGAAGCCGATCGCGGTGCGGACGTCCACGGTGGCGGCGAGCGCGGCCACGACGACGCCGACGACGACCTCGGCGCGGTGTGGGCTGCCGAATCTCGGGTGCACGCGCGACAGCGTGTGCGGCAGGTGGCGGTCGCGCGCCATCGCCAGCGTCGTGCGCGACACCCCGAGGATGAGCGCCAGCAGTGACCCGAGGGCGGCCACCGCGGCGCCGACCCGCACGAGAGGCTCCAGTGCTGGGAAGCCGGCCGAGGTCACCGCGTCGGCGAGCGGTGCGGCTGCCGAAGCTGTTGCCGCGCTTCCTAATTCGGCGACGACAGCGGCAGCGACGAGAGCGTACACCGCGAGCGTGATGGCCAGAGCCAGCGGTATCGCGCGCGGGATGGTGCGGGCGGGGTCGCGGACCTCTTCGCCCAGCGTCGCGATCCGTGCATAGCCCGCGAACGCGAAGAACAACAGTCCTGCGGCCTGCAGCACGCCGGCGACGGAGACCTCGGCGCCGGGCGACAGGCGGGCCAACTCGACCTCCCCGAAACCGAGGACGGTGATCACCACGGTGCCCAGGACCGCCAGAACCAGGGCGACGATGACGCGCGTCAGCAGCGCCGACTTACGGATGCCCGCGTAGTTCAGTGCGGTCAGTGCGGCGACCGCCCCGACCGCGACGCCACGGGCCGCCTCGGGCCACACGTAGTAGCCGACGGTGAGCGCCATCGCCGCGCACGACGCGGTCTTGCCGACGATGAAACTCCACCCCGCGGTGTAACCCCAGAACCGGCCGAGCCGCTCACGCCCGTAGACGTAGGTGCCGCCGGACTCGGGGTACCGCGCGGCCAGCCAGGCCGACGAGGTGGCGTTGCAGTAGGCCACGACGGCGGCGACCGCCAGCCCGATCAGCAGGCCCGAACCGGCCGCCGCGGCGGCCGGCCCGACGGCGACGAAGATGCCCGCGCCCAGCATCGAACCCAGCCCGATGACGACCGCGTCGAAGGTGCCGAGCCGGCGGGGCAGCGCAGGACCGGCCGGCGTGCTCACGCCGGAATGCTAGATCAGGCGTTGTTGTGGTGCGGATGCAACGACTCGCGGGCGGAGGTCGTCGCCGAGGCGACAAGCGCCACGAGCAGCCCGGCACCGCCGAGCAGCGCCAGCGGTACCGTCCACAGCCGTCGCATCAGCAGCGCCGACTCACACTGCTCGACGTAGTTCGTGTCGCCGCCGGCCGCGGCCGCCTGGGACAGGTCACTGAGGTACCCGGTCCCACATTTGACCTGCCAGCCGTACTGGTCGTAGCTGTCCAGGAAGACCGGAAAGTTCAGCGCCAGCAAGGCGGCGCCCAGCACGACGGCGGCGATGATCCCGGTCCATGCGAGACGGTGGTGGTGGTCGGACACTGTGTTCCCCCGTTCATGTCATACACACGTCAGCGAACAGCAGCACCGGCCATGAGGCGATCGACCCCAGATACGAAACGACCAGGTCGGCGCCGGTCATGCCGTGCAGGTGGTCGGTGTGGGTGGTCGACCAGAACACGCCGACCAGCAGGTACGGCGTGCCGAGGACGAGCGCCACCACGATCAGCTCACCGATCGTGACCTGAAAGCCCAGAAGCTTGCGGAGCCCGCCGAACACACCATTATGTTAATCGCCATTCAGTGTGGTCTGGCAAGTTCGGAGCGATACCGACAGCGGTACTGGACCGGTGTGGCGGGGCTTGGTCCGATATCGTGTCTGCCATGTCGCGCACTCGGCCGGCGAGCGGTGACGCGGTCCGGCGCCGGCCGAAAGACCGAAAAGCCCAGATCGCCCGGGCATCCGCCGAGGCGTTCAGCACCCTGGGGTTCTACGGCGTGAGCATGGAGTCGATCGCATCGCGGGTGGGAATCTCGGCGGCCGCCCTTTACCGGCACTACGCGAGCAAGTACGACCTGTTCCGCGACGCCGTGCTCAGTCTGGGCCAGCAGCTGGTGGATGCCACCGCGTTCATCGACGAGGCCGATCTCGAGCACCCCGAATCAGAACTGCGCCGGGTGGCCGCGGCGCTCATCGAGACCGCGATGGCTAACCGGGAGTCGGGTGGGCTGTACCGCTGGGAGGGGCGGTATCTGCGCGGCGACGACCAAGCGTCGCTGATCGCGCAGATGCGTACCGTCAACCGCCGCATCCAACGCCCCATCTGTGCCATGCGTCCGGATCTGACCTCCCATCAGCGCTGGACGTTGTCCATCGCGGTCCTGTCGGTCACCGGCAGCATCGTCGACCACCGGGCGAAGCTGCCCGCCGGCCAGGTGCGGGCGCTGCTGTCCGATCTCGCGACAGCGCTGGCCGCCACCGAGTTGCCCCACGGCGACGACGTCCCCGAGCAGCCGGTGGCACCCGTTCCCACCGCCGTCGAGCCATCGCGATATGAAGCGCTGCTCAACGAATCCATGCGCTTGTTCAACATCAAGGGATACCGCGACACGGGCATGGAGGACATCGCCGCGGCCGTCGGCATGCCCGCGTCGGGGATCTACCGGTACTTCGCGGGCAAGAGCGACATCCTGGCCGCTGTGTTCCGACGGGCGGCCGACCGGCTCTCCGACGAGCTGACCGCGATCACCGCTGCCAACGCCGACCCCGAGGACGCCCTCACCGCGGTCATCGACGCCTACGTGGCCAGGTCGTTCGCACATCCCGAACTCGACTACGTCTACTACTCCGAGCGGCTGCACATGTCGCCGACGGATCAGAAGATCCTGCGAAACATGCAGCGCACCACCGTCGAATCGGTGGTGGAGTTGGTGGTCGCCGTGCGCCCGGAGTGGACGCCGAGCCAGGCCAGGTTCGCCGTGCACGCGGCCATGGCCTTGGTGATCGACCTGGGCCGGTTGATGCGTTACGCGAACTCGCCGAAGAACCGGGCGATTCTGCAGCGGCTGCTGGACGTGACTCTCTTGGGCCGCTACCGGTTACGCGCGACGTTGCCCGCCAAGTAGGCGAGGTAGCCGAGAGTACCGACGACGGCGAGTTTGCGTGTCTTGCGGGCGGCCAGCCCGAGCCCCAGCACCGTCTCGACACCGCCGTTGACGTAGATGAACTGGCGGGTGTTGTGTGGGAACGCCTGTACCGTCACCGATTCGAACAGCTCCGGCTTGACGAAGTGGCTGAGACCGACCCCGGCGAGGCCCAAACCGGCCACCGTGGCCGCGCGCGAACCGCTGCTCGATTCCTGAAGTGACACAGCCGGTGTTCCTCTCTGCTCACGCAATTCGATAGTCGCTCAGAGGATACTGTGACGCCTCTTTGATGGCTCTGCGGGTCGCCACCGGCTGCAGCAACGTGGCCTCACCGTTGGGGTCGAAATAGTACGACCGTGAATCCGCGCAGTTGCCCGCCATAAACACCGAGTTGCCCATGAGCTTGGTCATCCGGTCGAGGTAGCGAGCGTTGGCGTCCTCGGTGACCTCGAATGTCGTTGCACCCCGGCGCTTCATCTCGCCGAACAGCCGATCCATGTGGCGCATCTGGTATTCCACCGTGTTGAAGAAATTCAGCCCGAGAAAGGCATAGGGGCTTGCCATACTGAGATAGTTGGGGAAGTAGGGCACCGTGACGCCCTGATAAGCCTGAAACCTCGTGTCGCGCCACCACTTCCCCAGGTTGCGCCCCTTGCGCCCGATGATCTCGATTGCCGGGATGTTCGCCTCCCACAGATCGAAGCCCGTCGCCAGCACAAGCGTGTCGATCTGGGCCTTCGTTCCGTCGGTCGAGACGACGCCGTCGGGTTCGATGCGCTCGATCTCCGAATTCCGCAGGTGCACATTCGGTTTGGTGAAAACCCGGTAGTAGCTGTTGGAGAACGTCGGGCGTTTGCAGCCGAAGTCGTAGTCGGGGGTCAACTGCATCCGCAGCTCGCGATCGCGCACGGACAAGAACCGATGCATCTTGGCCACGTCGGACGCCGCAACGTTCAGGCGCCGGAACAGGAGCTGTCGGTGGCGGAGCCCGACGAAAAGAAAGAACTCATAGATCACGTCGGTGACGGCCCGAAGTGCGCGCTGCGTCAAGGGCACCCGGGAGAACAACCGCTTGACGGGCTTGGGTATGGGGAAGTCGAGTCTGGGTACCACCCAGACCGGCGTGCGCTGGTAGACGTTCAGGTCGGCCGCTTTCTTGGCCAATTCCGGAATCAGCTGCACCGCGGTCGCACCGGTGCCGATGACCGCCACCCGACGGCCATCGAGGTCGTAGGTGTTGTCCCACGCGGCGGTGTGGATGATCCTGCCCGCGAAACTCTCGATACCCGGAATCTCGGGGATGTTCGGCTGCGACAGGAACCCGGTGGCTGTGATCAGGTAGCGCGCCGACAGTGTTTCGCCACCGGCCAGCGTGACCCGCCACACCTCGGTTTCCTCATCCCAGCAGGCGCCCTCGACGAGCGTGTTGAACCGCATGTGCTTACGCACGTCGTACTTGTCGGCGACGTCAGCGGCGTACTGCTTGATCTCGTCACCGGTGGAGTACAGCCGCGACCAGTTCGGGTTGGGCTCGAAGTAATACGAGTAGGTGGTCGTCGGCACATCGACCGCCAACCCGGGGTAACGATTGACGTGCCAGGTGCCGCCCAGGTCGTCCTCGCGGTCGAGGATGACGAAGTCCTGATATCCCATCCGCTTGAGCTGGATGGCCGCGCCGATCCCCCCGAAACCCGCGCCGACGATGACGGCGTCGAGTAGTTCCGAAGTCATAGGAAAACGGTACCGCAGCGACCAGGCAGTATCGGGGAGGCGTCAGCCCTTTAGCGAGCCGGTTCGCGGCGGATCGAGCGTCGCAATGCAGGTAACGGCCCGGTCACCCTGCTCCCAGGTTTCGGCCGTGGGATAGAGCACATACAGCTGAACGGAACTGTCTGTCATCGCTTCCGGCGCGTAAGCGGCCAATTCGGGGCTGCACTTCTCGGCGTAGGCGTCGATCGCCGCCTGGCCGGGAAACTCGTCGTCGGGCATCTGGAGGACCGCGAACACCTCACCTGCGTGGGCCTCGTCACATCCGATCGTCTTCACGGTCAGCACCCGGGTATTGGCCGGGATCTCGGCCAGGCAGTCGCCCTCCTTGACGTCGATCGCGGTCACCGTGCCGTTGCCGATGAGGAAGTACACCAGCAGGGCGACGACGGCCACCGCAGCCCACAGCGCCGACAGCACCAGCCCCGCTATCGCCAAGCCGCGGCCGCCCTGGCCCTCCCTGGCTTTCTTCAAGCCGACGATGCCGCAGACGACGCTGATCAGAACGCCGCCGAGTAGGCCGAAGACCAGCGAAACGATGGCCCACCAGTTCGTGGGGCGATCTTGGGGCGGCGCGTAATAGGACCCCTGTTGCGCGTACGGCTGTCTCCTATACACCTCTCCGAGCCCCCGAACCTAGGCATGCGCTCGTATGCCGCCTTCTGCCTGA
>NZ_NKCO01000022.1:0-88949 GCF_002245615.1 Mycobacterium neumannii
ACACCGACATCGATCACTACCGCGCCCCGGCCAACGCCATCGAAGAAATCCTGGCCGGCATCTACGCCCAAGTCCTGGGCCTAGACCGCGTCAGCGTCGACGACTCCTTCTTCGAACTCGGCGGCGATTCGCTGTCGGCTATGCGGGTGGTCGCCGCCATCAACAGAGCGCTCGACACCCATCTCGCCGTTCGCACGTTGTTCCATGCCCCTTCCGTCAGGAGCCTGAGCGAGCAACTCGAAAGCGCCGACAGCGGGGTGGAACTGGTTCCCGTCGAAATATTCAAGGAGGGAACGGGCGTCCCGCTGTGTTGCATTCACGAAGGTAACGGGCAGAGTTATGCGTACCGCGGTCTGCGCGAGTATCTCGAGTGTCCGATCATCGGTATCAACCAGATCCCACAGGATGGTGAGGTAACACCTCGATCGATCCGAGACATGGCGAAGAACTACGCCGACCGGATCCAAGCTATCTATCCCGAAGGTCCCTACAACCTCCTCGGATGGTCTTTCGGAGGTCCGGTTGCGCACGAAATCGCCGTGGAGCTTCGCCGACGAGGATGCACTGTCAACAACCTCATCATGCTGGACCCCGTGCTCAGCGCCGATGGACCTGGAGAAACTGTTGAAGACGAGAATCCCGCCGAGGATCGTCTGCTGAACCTCTTCTTACGGTCGAGCGGTATCGATGTCTCCGAGGAGTCCGAGCGGCTGACATACCGGCGGGCCGAAGAGCTGATTCGCCAGCAGGGGCAAGTGGTGGAATTCGTCCTGCCGCCCAAACCGATCTTCGAGTTCGCGGTCTATAACCACAACACCAATCTCTCGTATCTACGCGAGCATGTACCTGACGTGTTCGATGGCGACATGGTCGTGTTCTCCGCAACCCGGGGCGAGATTGTGAACAACCCGCAAGATTGGCGGCCATACGTTTCCGGCGACCTCACTGTGCACTCGGTCGATTGCGGGCACGACGAGATGACATCCGACGAAGCGATACGTATGTACGTCGAACAACTCAAACTCTCGTTAGAAGCTTGAGGTGTCGCGGTGGGAGATTCGAGGGCTCGTGTTCCTTGTGGCAAGACCTTCGCGGACCCATCTCGTCGAAACTCGGCTGTTGCCGTCTACCGCCCCACAGGTGGGCGATAGGCGGGCATGCCGAACATCAAGCCTCGCTTGGCGATTGACTCACTCGGTGAGGGCAAGCACGCGGACCTGATGGTTGGGGGGGACCAGGGGGTGTTGATTGAGACCGCAGATCATGCGGACAGAAGGCTCGGGGTCATCCAGTCGTACTCTGACGCCGCTCGCAGAGTCCGTTTTTGCGCTCCGTCCCTACGCATTGGCAATCGCAACCTGATGGACGCCGAGCACCGCACGGCCCGACGGGTCAGCGTTCTTCGCAAAGCTCATATCCCAAGCGATCGCGGCCGGAGTGCTGCACGCGATACTTGGCCCTCCAGGAACGCAGGCCGCTGCGGCGCGACCGGGAAAGTGCGATTCAAATATCTCCCGGTACATGTACGCCTCTTTGGTTGCCGGGGGATTGTCCGGGAAACGGTATCGCGCACTTTGCATCTGGCTATCGGACACTTGAGCCTCTGCGGTCGCCTTCAGCGAGTCGATCCACCGATAGCCCACGCCGTCGGAGAACTGTTCCTTCTGTCGCCAGAGGATCTCATCGGGCAGACGTCCTTCGAAGGCTTTGCGCAACGGCCACTTCTCCATTCTGCCCTGGCCGACCATCTTCTCGCTGGGATCGAAAGACATTGCGATGTCGAGGAACTCGCGGTCAAGGAACGGCACCCGGATTTCGACGCCCCACGCAGCCGCGGCCTTATTGGCTCGGAGGCAGTCATACTTGTGAAGCAGATCGAGTTTGCGGATGGTTTCTTCATGGAATTCTCGGGCGCCGGGAGCCTTATGGAAGTAGAGGTATCCACCGAAGACCTCGTCGGCGCCTTCGCCCGAGAGGACCATCTTGATCCCCATCGCCTTGATCCGTCGCATCATCAGATACATCGGAGTCGAAGCGCGGATGCTCGTGACGTCGTATGTCTCGATGTGGTAGATCACATCCCAGAGCGCATCAATGCCCTCTTGCACCGTGAACTGGAACTCATGGTGCACGGTGCCGATCGCCGTCGCGACCTTTCGGGCGGCGGCGAGGTCGGGAGAGCCTTCGAGGCCGATGCAGAACGAATGCAACCGAGGCCACCAGGCCTGCGTCCGGTCGCCGTCTTCGATTCGGTTCTCGGCGAATCCAGCGGTTACCGCCGATATGACGGACGAGTCGAGCCCCCCCGAGATCAAGACGCCGTACGGAACGTCGGACATCAACTGCTGATGAACGGCGGCTTCGAGTCCCGTTCGCAAACCAGCGATGTCGAGGGGCTGCCCGGAGACGGCCGAGAAGTCGCGCCAATCGGGATCGTAGTAACGCCGGGGCTGGTCGAGGCCGCGTGTCAGGTAGTGGCCGGGCGGAAAGTCTTCGATGTGCCGGCAGTATCGGATCAGCGCCTTCATCTCCGAGGCGACATACAGGTTCCCATGTTCGTCCCGACCGGTGTAGAGCGGGATGACACCGATGGGATCTCGGGCGACGAGGAAATCGCCGGTTCGCTTGTCGTAAAGGACGAAGGCGAAGATTCCGCTGAGGCGATTGAGGAAGTCGGTTCCGTACCGCTTGTAGAGCGGGATGATCGACTCACAATCCGACGCGGTCTTGAACGGGTAATCGCGGAATTCAGCTCGCAGGCTTCGATGGTTGTAGATTTCGCCGTTCACTGCGAGCACGAGCTCGACGGCCTGATCCGTCAAGGGCTGGGCACCGTGCTCCACGTCGACGATCGACAACCGCTCATGGGCGAGGACCGCATTCTCGTCGGCGTAGATCCCGCTCCAGTCCGGACCTCGATGGCGCAGCAGGCGAGCCATCGTAACGGCCCGTTCACGCAGTACACGGGGATCACCTTGGACGTCGAGAATAGAAGCGATTCCGCACATGAGCCCCCCAATCTGAGCCGGCCGCAAACACGACCAGCAAAAGCGTACTGTGCGAGCTGGCTCCCTGAGTTGTCGATTTCGGAAATGCCGGCCCTCCGGAGCAAAGAAAATCGTCGGCAGGGTTCCGCGTCGGACGCCAAATGCTGCGTGCAGACGAACGCGCGATCTTCTCAGACGACTTCCGTTCAGCAATCTTGCATGCTCGCCGGTGTCGCAACATGCCCCCAACGCGATGTCGATCCGGTCGAGTCCTCTCCACTGACCGAGACATCGAAGTCGCGGCTCGCATCGACCGTGCTGGTTGAAGGCTTGCACGACGGCTCAATTCATCGAACTCCGCAGAAGACGCCCGCTGAAGGAGGACCGAGGTGACGGACAGCGTTGTTGAGGGGCTCGTATCGGTCGAACTCGTTTCGGCTGATCCGGAGAAGCTCGTTGATTTTTATCGTCGGACTTTGGGCATCAGATTTCATCGGGAGGTCTACGGATACCCGCGTCCCTATTACCTGAGCACGGGCGCTATCGGTCGTGGGCTGGTGATTCACGACGTCAATAGTTTTCGACCCGGTTCCGCCAACCCGGGGACGGCTCGCTTCCTCCTGCAAATCCAGGACATGGAGGACTTGAAAGAACGACTGAGGCGGCACGACATCCAACTTGAGGAACCGCCGAGGAATTTGGGATTCGAGCGCCTTCCGTGGTTCAGCTACTGGGGAAGATGGCTTCTCTCGATAAAGGATCCCGAGGGAAACGTCGTGATTTTTCGTCAGTTTCAAGAGGAGCTCCCGGAATCCCGGCGTGGAATGATTCGGCACGCAATGGCATCAACGTTCACCGATTTCAAGACCGTTCTGAACTTCAAGATCGTCGACCGCCTGGTGTATCGCCTGGGTTCGATACGGGTGCGCAACAGGGATCTCACGGACTACACCCACATCGTGGCGTCCCGGGAAGGGCTGTACGCAGTCAACGGGCGGGAGTGGATGAAGATCATGAGCGGGGTGTTCTTCGGTGTGACCATCAAGAACGGATCCATCTACTGCTACCAAGCGCATGACATCTACGACACCGGAATCCTTCTGAGTCGCATACAGCTGCGGGGCAAACCGTTACAACTACGAGGCAAACTGCTTGGCCGCGTAATCAAGTTGGAGGTCGAGAACAATCGAATTCGTCGCGAATCGGTTGTCATCGAGGGTCTGCACACCAATTGTCACCAGATGGATTTCATCGGCGACAAACTGCATGTCATAGATACTTTCTGCCAAAGAATCCTGCGCTTCAATGAGGACTTCGAGTTGGAGGAGGAGTTCTACCCCCTTGGCGACGAATTCGCCAGCTACAAAACCGGACCCGATCGTTACATAATCCCGGGGGGGAAGTACGTCCATATCAACTCCATCGTCGCTGAACAAGGGTCCATCTATCTCCTGTTGCAGAACGGGTTGGCGAACGGCAAATTCAGTGAGTTGGTGCAAACGGACGAAAACTTCGAGGTGAAAAACAGATTCACCGTTCCCGGTGCGGGCTGTCACAACGTTGTTTTCCTCGAAGACGGTGAATGGCTGATTTGCGATTCACGCGGGGGCAATCTCGTCAACCGTCACGGTGTGGTGGTCCACGTGGGCGAACTGCTCACGCGCGGACTTTCGGTGGACAAGCACGTTGTGGTTGTCGGAGAGTCCGGATACGCAACCAGATTAGGCAGACGCTATGTCCCTGGCAATGTGCACTTCTTCGATCGAAGCTACAACCACTTGTCGAGTCTGCGCTTACCGGCAGCGCCAACCGATATCCGCCGGATCGACGGTCAAGATCTGTCGCTGTCGAACGTCACCGAGCTCTAGGCCCGACTCTGTCTAGAGGTGTGAGAACCGGAACGCAGCTAATCACCAAGGAGGCCGATATGCGAAAGAGTCCATCCGGTAACTACCGGTTGGTGGCGAGATTCGGGGACGTCGGGAAGTTGCTGAAGACAATGGGGGGACCAAGGTGGAAGAAGATCTGAAGATGGAATACCCGGCACCTGTAGAAATGAAGGCGCGTCGGGTAGTTCTCTTCGTGTTGGGCCAAGGCCGGTCGGGAACCTCGGCGCTGGCGCGGGTGCTGTCGCTGTGCGGAGGTGCGCTCCCAGCCGACGTAAGGCCCGCTGATGATCACAATCCGCGGGGCTATTGGGAGCCCCGCGCGACACTCGTTCTCAACGAGACGATCTTGCGCCGACACGGCAGCGCGGGGTTTGATCCGTCGCTGCGGCTGCTAGAGGATGGTGCCTTCGACGCAGCCGAGAAGGCTGGCTGGAAGGCCAAGATCGGTGCGTTTCTCTCTGAACTGCCGGATGGGCCGCTCGTGGTCATCAAAGACACACACATAACCGCACTCTGTGATCTGTGGTTCGAAGCAGCCCGTGCACAGAATCTGGACGTTGCGGCGGTGATTGCATTGCGCCACCCGCAAGAGGTGATCGCGTCGCTAGCGGCAGCGGGTCCGACCACACCCGAGCTCGCAAGCGCCCTGTGGCTGAAAAATTGCCTCTTGGCTGAGCGGAACACGCGTGGCGTAGCGCGAGTGTTCGTCGACTATGCCAACCTCCTCGAAGACTGGCGCCGGGAGGTGTCGCGGATATCGGCGGCCATCGGCTGTGAACTGAAGGCCGGTGACGACGAGGCAATAGACGAGTTCCTCGCACCAAGTCTTCGGCGCCAGCGTTACACCGGGCCGGTGACCGAGCGCTTCGGCGCAGACTGGATGTCTGCGGCCTACGACGCGATGTGCGCGGCTGCCCGGGATGAGGTCTGGGACAGCGCTGTGCTGGACCGCGTTTTCGAGGCTTTCCGGGCGAGCGAACATGACTTCCGGACGGCATTCGAGAATTCGCGCGATCTATGGGCGATCGGCGCCGACCGCGCCTACTCGAATTCCTTGCTGTACCGCTTGTCGGTTCTGAGAATGCTCCGCGCCCCCCGAGCGATGGTCAACCGGCACAAGGGCCCTCACACTTGACCGGTCTGCCGCGGCACACAGATTAGCTGTAGGGTGATCGACTATGGCGTCTCTCAACGATGGAGAGCGGGTAGCTACGCACTCAAATGACGAGAGCGCAGTACATCTGGGCTCGACCGCCATCGATCCAACGACGCCGAGCGGCGGGAAAAGATTCGTTCCTGCTTTGCTGAGGTCCCGACGATTCGTCGCCGTCATCTTAGCGATCGGCGGCACCCAACTGATGGCGTCAATGGACGGCCCGGTGGTGATCCTCGCCCTCTTCACGATCCAGAATGAGCTGGGCCTTTCAGACGGTATGCGCAGCTGGGTGATCACAGCCTACGTACTCACGTTCGGCGGCCTCATGCTGGTCGGGGGCCGGCTCGGCGACACCATCGGCCGCAAGCGAACATTCATCATCGGGGTCGCGCTGTTCACGCTCGCCTCAGGCATGTGCGCTGTTGCCTGGAACGGGGGGGTCCTCGTACTCGCCCGTCTGGTGCACGGCGCGGCGGCTGCGATCATCGCGCCGACCTGTATGGCCCTGGTCGCGACGACCTTCCCCAAGGGGCCGGTACGCAATGCTGCGACGGCGGTGCTGGGCGCAATGATCGGAATCGGCTCGGTAATGGGCTTGGTGTTGGGCGGAATGCTCACCGACATGTCGTGGCGACTGGTGTTTTGGGTCAACGTGCCCATTGGACTGGTTGTGATTTTCGTGGCCCGCGCGATGCTGCAGGAAACGCAGAAGGAGCGGATGAAGCTTGACGTCGCAGGAGCGGTACTGGCCACGCTGATATGCACCGCGGCAGTCTTCGGATTGTCGATGGGACCGGAAAACGGGTGGCTGTCGGCCTTGACCATCGGCTCCCTTGCGGTGGCTCTTGCCGCTCTCCTGGTGTTCGTCGTGGTCGAGCGCAACGCCGAGACTCCCGTCGTACCTTTCAGCCTGTTTTCCGATCGCAATCGGCTGGCGACCTACGCATCAATGTTTCTCTCCGGCGGGACGGGCTTTACGCTGGCCGTGCTCATCGCGCTGTATGTGCAGGACGTCATGGGCTACAGCCCGCTGCAGGCAGGCATCAGTTTCATTCCGTTTGCCCTCGCACAGGCAATCGGTATGGGGGCATCGTCGCAGGTGGTGAAGTGGTTCCCACCGCGGGTAGTGGTGACAGCGGGCGCCATCTTGCTGTTGGGTGCGATGCTGTATGGCTCCACGCTCAATCGCGACGTGCCGTATTTTCCGAATCTGGTGGTACCGCTCGTAGTCGGGGGGATCGGCTTGGGCCTGCTCGAAATCCCGCTCATGCTCTCGCTGATCGCCAGTGTGGGCTCGGACCGGATAGGGCCCGCTTCTGCCGTCGCCGTGATGGTGAGGATGATCGGAGGCCCACTTGTGCTGGTTGGCATCCAGGCCGTCATCACATTGCGCACGCTGCACTACGGTGGGGTCACCGGGCCGGCGGTATCCATGAACGACGCGCAGTTGAGTGCGTTGGATCGCGGCTTTACTGATGGTTTGCTGGGAATAGCCGTGGTTGTGATCCTGCTGGCGGCGGTGGTGATGTTCGTCGGTTACACCGCGGAACAAGTGGCGCGGGCGCAGGAAGCGAAGAAGGCGAACGACGCCGCCAAACCCTAGGGCGTCTGCCGGGTTAGCTGGTGGTGCGGTTGCCAGCGGGAGCCGAAGACGTCACCGCTATCTCCGGGACCAAGGTTCTGCCATGCCGACCACGATCTTGCGGGGCGGCTTGTACGTGTCCCGGCTGTGGGCGACGAGCATGTTGTCGAGCATCATGATGTCGCCTTCCTGCCACGGTATCGAAACCGTTTCTGCGTCGTAGGCGGCGCGCAGTTCATCCAAGGCCTCCGGCTCGATTTCCTCGCCGTCACCGTAATAGGTGTTGTTCGGCAGGTTCTCTTTCCCCATCGACAGCAACGCCTCGGCAACCAATGGATCCAGCGTGGAGACGTGGAAAAAGGTGAGGTGGTTGAACCACGTCTTTTCGCCCGTCTCGGGGTGTGTTGCGGACACCGGTCGGCGCTGCCGAGTAGTCAGTTCGTCGGCCGCGCCCCACGTGAGGTCGATGTCGTTGTCGGCGCAGTACCGTTCGACGTCAGCGCGGTCCGATGTCTGGAAGGCTTCCTGCCAACTGACGCCGAGTGTCGGCGTGAAGTGGCGGACGTACAGGTAATCCCGCTCCTCCAGCCTTTGGCGCAGTTCGGGTGAGATCCGCCGGTAGATGTTGCGACTGTCGGCTATCGGCGTGGCGCCTCCGCTGGCCGGTGGTATCACGCAATGGAAGAAGAGGCGCAGCGGCCAGGTCTTGCTGTACGACGACTCGTTATGGAGCGGGATCCGCGTGTGCGGGGGGTAGTCGGTCGAAGTGTAGACACGGTCGGCAACTTCGTGCCGAGGCGATGTCCTACCGACGTAGGGAAGTGGCTCGCCCGACACAGCAGCGATGAACTTGCGGAAAGCCTCGACCGATGCTCCGGTGAATCCTCGAAAGACGATGCCTCCGTGGCGAAGTAGGAGTTCGTGCAGTGGGCCTCGTTGTGCCTCCGCCCAAGCCACGACGTCCAAGCCATCCTTCGTTGGCTCTATGAGCAGCGGAAGCGGCGGTCCCGGAACAATCCTTGCGTCCGGCAGCGTCAGAACTTCGGACTCCACGTCGATCCCTCCCTCGCTCGATCGTTGACGTCGAAGTTACTGCACACCCCCCGTTCCTCTCGCGAAAACGCGACAGGCGCGCGACGCCGAGTGGCCCGTCCGCGCCAGGTTACTACGGCGAAACCCCCATCACTCGACTTTGCCGGTTAAGTTGGGATCTCGGCAGGTTTAACCATCGCGGTCGCCCGCTCTATTGGAGGCTCGCACCACGCAGGAGCAGATCTGTCAACGCCTCACTCCCGTTGACGCGTGCCGTCGAACGCGGGTTTACCTCTGCTGCCCGAGGGATATACATTTGCACGACTCGGGCGGACAGGGTCGGCGGGAAGAAAAAAGTGTTCGGTCTGCCCCGCGACTCGGGTGCCGCAAAGGCTGGGAATCGCAGTGGCTGCACGGGGGTGTGGTAGTTTGCCACGATTGCGGTGCGAGCCTCACCGTTTGGTAGGAGGAGACGCTTGTTCGACGTCAGTAGCACCTTTGAGGTGCCCAGAGTGGAATGCCCCAGCCGCGAGGAGTTGGAGGAGCGCTTCATCGTTCCTCAGCGCCCGGTCGTCATCTCCGGCGCGATGGAGGGCTGGCCCGCGCTCGAGCGGTGGACCAATGAATACCTTACGGAGAAAGTCGGTGCCCGCACCATCAGCCCTTCGAAGGTCACTAACGCTGGCACCCACATCCCGGACGCGAAGAATGGAGCGATCGCCACCGCATCCGAGATGACGTTTGCGAAGTACATCGAAATGATTGCAGGCGGCACGATTTCCGACGGCCAGCTTTACGCGGTACAGCTCCCCATCAAGACTGCCCTGCCCGAGCTATGGCCCGATGTTCAGTTTCCTGCGTTCGCCGATGAGGACAAATACGCCGCCGTCAACCTCTGGCTCGGCGCCGGTAACAACTTCACCGGCCTTCATTACGACTACGCCGACAACTTCCTCACGCAAATTCGCGGGCGAAAGCAAGTTTTGCTCTGCCCGCCTCGGGAGATCGCCCGCGTTTACCCCTTCCCCTTCAATTACGTGGGCAACAACATCGCACAGGTCAACGTTGCCCATCCGGATCTGACTCGTTTTCCCGATTGGGCCGACGCCCACCGAACTGTTGTCGATCTGAGCCCGGGCGACATGCTCTATATCCCCCTGTTCTGGTGGCACGCAGTGTGGGGCGTAGGCGAGAACATGTCGATCAACTACTGGTGGCAGTCCAGTTATGCCAATTTCTTGAAGCATCCTCGCCAGACGGCTCGTCGCCTCGGCAGCTTCGCTATTGGCCTTCGCGGTGCGGCCGGCCAGATGGTGCAGAGTGTAGCTACCAGCGCTGGGCTCCAATCCGTGCGTTGAAATCGAGGTGTCGGGGATCCGAGAGTCGGACATCGGCTCCACAGCGTCGACTAGGTCCCTCCGACCTCCGTACGGGTTAGGAGTTGCAGAGATGATCAAGGCATTGATCTTGCCGCTGGGGCGCCGGTACATGCGACTTCTTCATACCGATAGGGAACACGTCGGCGTTGCAGGGCGCTGGATTCGAGCGTTGCTGATGATCGTCCCGTTCTTCGCGGTGGCTTTTCCATTGTGGATTCGCGCCGCATTATGGGGACCGTTGGTCGTTGAGACCACCACCGAAGATGGCATTCGTATTCGATGTCGGCTCCAAGACGGTCTACAGATCTACATCTACCTTTTCGGTACGGCGTGGGAACCTGATCTTGCGGCGTTTCTGCGCCGCCGGTTGCGGCCGGGTGACACCTTCGTTGACGTCGGTGCACACATCGGTTGCGTAGCCGCACTGACCAGCAGATTGGTCGGGCCGCGCGGTACCGTTGTGGCGATTGAACCTTGTCCCGTGGTGATCCCCTGGCTGCGAGAGACAGTGGCGAGGAACGAACTCACGAACGTACGCATGGTTGACGCCGCAGTATCGGACCGCGATCACGAACTTCCGCTGTTCTTGGGCCCAAACTGGAACCTCGGCGAGACCTCTACGGTCGCCCGCCCCAAGCTCCGCGAAGAGGGCCGAGTGCGGGCAGCGCCGCTCGCTTCGCTCTTAACCCGCGAAGAGCTGATGTCAGCGCGCATGATCAAGATCGATGTGGAGGGCGGCGAGGACCGCGTGCTCGCCGGAGTATCGGCGTTCGTGGACGTGCTCGCCGCCGACGCAGAATTGGTGGTTGAACTATCACCAAGTTGGTGGAGCGATCCGAATCTGCGGCCCATTGACGTGCTGCAACCCTTTCTCGATCGCGGCTTCCACGTCTACCTACTGCCCAACGACTATTTGCCGTGGCGGTACCTGTGGCCGAAGGATGTCGGCGCGCCGCGACGGCTGCACGACCTTACGGAACTCGAGCGGCGCGTATTTCGGCTCGATATCGTGCTGTCGCGCATCGACGCCGATACCTTGTGACAACGGCAAAGTTCGACGCGCGTCATCGGGGCCGAATCGAGTTCTTTCTGCAGACTCAACGACGTGTCCTCGGCGTTGTCGGCTGTCGTGGCTGCGGTACATGCGCCACATGCCGTGCGATCGACCCTCCGGGTGCCACTCGGCGGGCTACGGCAAGGCGACGCGGTTCAGGTTGCTAATTCGACAAACGATTTCAAACGCCTCAGCGGGTGGCGGAGGACCACCGCAGCCGCCCACTACCCGTTACGGCCTCGTCTCGCGCCACTCGGCGTGCCCGAGCCACTGCCAACTCCGCAGGCCTTTCGCCAGGAACGGCGATGCACGACCTTTCCGATGGTTGCTGTAGCGTAGGCCGATATGACGGCCGGCATTGAGGCAGCGCAACGTCATGGACGGTAGGGCAGTAGAGCAGAGCGATCCGACAGCCTGCGAACCGGCGACGCAAGATACAAACGGGTTTCTCCAGACCTCGATGTCGCGCCGCCGCTTCATCGCGGCGGTTGTGGCAATCAGCGGTATGGGGCTGGTAGCGGCGATGGACGGCACCATCGCGGTCTTTGCGCTACCCAAGATTCAGAACGAGCTCGGCCTGTCCGATGCGTCGCGCGCGTGGGTGATCACTGCCTACGTATTGACTTTTGGCGGCCTCATGCTGTTGGGCGGCCGCCTCGGGGACGCTTTTGGGCGCAAGCGCATCTTCACGATTGCGGCCGCACTGTTCACCGTCGCATCAGCGATATGCTCGGTTGCTTGGGATGCGCCCAGCCTCCTCTTTGGCCGACTACTGCAGGGTGTCGCCGCGGGAATTCTTGCGCCGACCTGTCTTGCACTAGTCGCGACGACATTCCCCAAAGGCCCCGGACGCAACGCCGCGACTGCAATCTTTGGGGCGATGAACGGGATCAGCGGGGTGCTGGCCCTGACGGTGGGCGGAGCACTCACGGATGTGTCATGGCGGATCATCTTCATGGTCAACGTACCGATGGGTTTGGCAGTGATCTGGCTCGCACGGATCGCGCTGCAGGAAACCCGCACGGAGCGAATGAAACTTGATGCCACTGGCGCTCTGCTGACCACGTTGATCTGTGTCACGGCCGTTTTCGGTCTCTCGGTAGGGCCACAGGAGGGCTGGCTCTCGGTTATCACTGTCGGTTCAGGCGCGCTGGCACTTGGCGCCATTGCCGCGTTCGTCGTGGTTGAGCGACGGGCAGAAAATCCGATCGTGCCGTTCGACTTGTTCTTCGACCGCAATCGGGTGGCTACATTCGCGACCATCTTCTTAGCTGGTGGGGTCCTGTTCAGCCTGACCGTCCTCGTCGCTCTATATGTGCAACAAGTACTGAAGTACAGCACCCTCCACGCCGGCCTTGGATTTATCCCGTTTGTCATTGCCGTTGGAAGCGGGATGGGCGTCTCGTCGCGGCTGGTGATGCGGTTCCCTCCGAGGGTCGTGGTGATTGCTGGCGTTCTACTCGTGCTGAGTGCGGTCGTCGCGAGCAGCATGACACTGCATATGGGTGTCCCGTATTTCCCAACACTCGTGGTGCCACTCGTCGTCGGCGCGTTCGGTATTGGGTTGGCCAACCTCCCGCTCATGCTTTCGGCCATCGCCAGTGTCGGGGATGACCGCATTGGGCCCACCTCCGCAATCGCGCTGATGCTCTCCACCCTCGGGGGACCCGTAGTGCTGGCCGTGATCCAGGCGGTGATCACCTCGCGCAATCTGTCTCTGGGCGGGATCGACGGCCCCGCGGAATTCATGAACGCCGCTCAGTTGCACGCGTTGGACCAGAGCATCACTTTCGGCTTGCTGTGGTTAGCGGGGCTATGCGTTATCGTCGGCGGAATTGCGTTATGTATCGGTTACACCGCGCGGCAGGTGGCGCACGCACAGGAGGTTAAGAAAGCGATCGATGCCGGGGATGTTTAGCCAGCTCAAATCGGATGGCGCTCTTCCCCGCTGGGGTGTGCGTCGATAATGTTCTGTCGGTGTCATTTTTGACGGTAGAGGCACTCGTGACCGGCTGAGTTGAGCACGCAAGCGAGTCATTCGAAGTCAGGCGCGGCCCTGCTCGGCTATTCGCTGATAGGGTGCGGCAATTCCCGGCTCGCACGCCTCTTGGGCCCAGGCTCATAGCGTCGGTCGAATCAAGGTGGTAGCCATCGCCCGCCTCAGGGCGTTTCCGCTACCCCTCGACCAACCGGCCGCGTTGGTCAGTCCCAAACCCTTTGTGCCACAACAGTCTTCGCGATACGCCGCCGATCTGCCGGACATCAGTGGCCACGTCTCAGCCAGCGGATTCCGGTCAGCCGCGACGGGATGATGATCGTCGCGACGAAGCGCGAGTACCCGGGCGGCCATCGCTAACACCGGTAACGACCTCGGCGCGCGGCGTGATCCGGCACGACTCGCTCCGGAAGACCACAGATCGCTCGGCATCGCCGAGGAGGCAGACGTTTCCCTCGACCAGTGTCACCAGAACGTGGTGCTATCGATGCGCGTGGGTGGGATCGTGGATTTCTTTGGGGGGTTCTCACGGAACACGGAACGCGGACACCCTAGACAGTCCGCTGATGACGTCGGCCATTGAGGGTCGCGCCAATGAACGTGTAGCGCACGAAAGCCTGATAGCTCAACAGCAGTACCGTCACGGTGGCGGCTATCGTTATCGAGTACTTCACGCTCCAATGCCAAGCGAGTGGACGCATGAGCGCCACGAAGAGAGCGATTGGCGCTAGATGCATGAGGTACAGCCAGTAAGACGAATCCGCGACGTAGCGGCGAACTGGACTGGCATTCGAGAGGAAGCGCAACGCCAACCCGATCAGCGCGAAGCTCAAACACCAGCTGGCCGTCAAATACGCCACCGCATAGAGGTACAGCTCCCACCCGTGGAGGTAGTGCGACCACTTGGGTGTCGGGCCTGCGATCAGATAACTCAATACCGCGAGCGCGGCACCTGCGAGCAGGTACTGCACCCACCGGGTGCGCTGCTGTATAAGCAAGTCGTTTTGCCGATGCAGCAACCAGCCCACAACGAAGAAGAATCCATAACCAAGCAACGCGGGAGCGAACGGAACGACCGACACTGGGGCAGGACGCCCCGTCCACTCTGGCCATTCGGTCCACACGAAGGAGTACCAGGTGGCGACCAGCAAGGCGAACGCAACGACGACGAGCCCAGTACGCATGAAGAAGCCAAGAATCCTGTCGATGCCACGAAGCACCTCGCCCCCGCGGTCTAGCGCACAGACCCGCCGCAAAATGAGTGCGGCGACGTAAAACAAGAGCAGGTAGTACAGGAACCAAAGGTGCCCCAGGATCTGTAGGACGGGAGGGCCGTAGGTGGCACTCGGCGCCTGGCCGGTCACAGCTCTTGCAAACGCCGTCAACTCCGCGACGCTCATTCCCGAAGCCAGCGAACCTAACGCGAAGCCCACCAACGTCAGAGGAGGGATCAACGGGATGCCGACGACGAGTGGGAGCGCAATACGCTTCGCGCGGTCCTTGGTGAAACCCTTCGTGCCGCGCCGTTCTGCTGCCAGACGCCCGAAATACCCGGCGATCAAGAAGAACACTGGCATACGGAACATGTGCAGGAAATACCAGATCGCCGCGGCCGTCGCGCTCGGCGGCTCGAAAGCGACTGCCCACCCGTCCTCTATCCAGGGTGCGGTCGCGTGAAAAGCGACGCCGGCCAACAACGCGAAAGCGCGGACAGCGTCAAGCGAGTGAAGACGTTCTGTAGCTGGTTGCATTTAATTCTCCCCCGAGGCTCCCAATTTCCACGCTAACATCTTCGAAAGATCGGCCTCAGCGTCGCATGCTCCATACGCCGCCGCCCTGGGGAGCAGCATGGCATGACCATTCGGGTCTATGCGAGACCAAGACTCCTTTTCGTCTATTTACTCAAGGCGCCTCCCCCAATTGCGATTGCTAGCCATGCCGCGCGCTTTGGAGGTGTGCGACTCGCTAGGGCCAACAACAGCTTTCGCGTCAACGCGCGCACTAAACGTCGCGGATGTCAAAATCCCGCCGAGTTGCTGGAGACGGTCAGCCTGCTGATCACTCCTTCGGAGGCCGCGCGACTCAGGCATGTGGCCTGTCCCGCCGACGGCCGCCCTCACCTGCCGACAACTGATCAAGATTCAGCTGCCGTTGACGTCACCCGGGATGCCGAATCATCGAACGATGTGACGCGAGCCGGACGCACATCGTCAGCTCTGCGAGATGGGCGCTCTTGTTGGCGCGTGTCCTGACACGAAATGCGGTTCGAAACAGCGCTAGCGTGCACCGTGTGGATCTGCGAGCGATACCGGGGGAGCGCATTCTCTAAATCGAGTTACTGAAATATGACTGTGTTCTTTTGGGTGATCGGCCCTAACGCCTCCTACACCGAGTCTCTCTACTCGATCCTTCCAGTAAGGCCGAATTCAGCAAGCGTTTCCGCCGCCAACTTGCGCAAAGCGGGCTTTGTATTCTCAAAACCCGGCTGGTATGCGTCGACACTGATGATGATGCTGCCGGGGATGCGCAACGACTGCAGAATCAACTGACCGCCGGTGCGCTCAAGCCATTGCCGCGTTTCGTTTTGTGCAGTCACTCGTGCGGTGGCGTACTCGGCGTCAGTACCGTCGAGACGGTTCACTACCGAACCGACGTCACCGAGATTGGAACAGAACACCGGGTGGTCAGGGTCTGCCACCGTCGCATCGTCCATTCGTCGCAACGTCCGCTTCGGCATGAACGAGAGAAGCCAAGCAAGCTGCAATGACTCGTCTTGGTTTTCCCGCAGGGCGTTCAACTCCTGCCTGATCGCCGCGCGGATGTCATGCAGATTTGTCGTCACCCCGGTCGGGTCGATGCTGACGCGTGGTATCAACATCGCATTCGCCCGTGTATCGCCTTCGACACGGTCGCTCACGGGGAGCTGCAACGTCACGGCACCGTCGCCGGCACGTCTGCGCCCTAGGTGTTCACCGAGTTTGGCAGCGAAGCCGGCAGTCAATGTGTTACTCGTTCCGCCGAGAGCCTTCGCACGAGCATCCCAGGCTTCCAAATCAATGCGGATCGTGATACCCGGCACGACAAGAGCGTCATCAAACGCGGCCTTACGGACAGGCGGTGGCGGCGGTGGTGGTGGGGATTGCGCAGTATCTCGTCTGCGCTGACGAGCAAGTCTCGCGGCCAAACCAACCGCGCGGGCAACCTCGGGCGCGTCCTGCACCGTTTGTCGCATGTCTTGCGCCAATGCGCGAAGGTGACTACGTGATTTCGGCAATGGATATTGAATTTCGCGCGGGAGGCCTAAGAGCGCATCAACTAATACGACGACAAGCCCGAGGCCGTCGACCAGGTAGTGGGAAACTACGAGGCTGACCGCGGTGGAGCCATCTTCCAGGGGAAGAACTCCGAGATGCCAACCCGGCCCCTCCACGGGGTCGATAGTCATTTGGGAGCGTTCATCGATCCAGTCGCCGAGGTCGGCGCGTGGACGAGGGCGCTCTTCGACATCGAGGGCCCAGGGTCCACGATCTAAGACCCACCGATGCCAGCCGAACGGCAGCGGCGATCTCTCGATGCGCCGTCCCAACAGGCCGTCACCCAGGTTCCGGTGGAAACTTCTCACGCGGTCAAAGTTGATGGCGTGTTCGTAAACCCACACCCCCTGGATGACTAGATTGCGGCCGATGGCGTGATGCTGCGTGAATAAGCCGTGGTCCAGCAGCGCGAGCCGATTGTCGGACCGCGCAGGACTTGTCGTTTCCGGGCTATCGATTGATGTCCTTGGGCGACGCATACGAGCCCGCGTCATCAGCCTTCAACCACGCGCATCGATGGACGTTCTTGTGATTGGTACGCGTCATAACGGAGCACGACACAGCACGGGAAAATGCGGGCTTCGATAAATTCGTACCAATTCATGACCTGAGAGTACCGATTGCTGTAGTGATACATCCACGGACGCAGCGTCAATGCGAATCTGCATATACGCCGGATGTCAGTCCGCGTGCACAGCAGACAACTGGCCTGAGGACTTTCGACGAGCGCGATCAACGCTCTTATTGGATGTGAGGGACCATGCCACAGACTTGAGGCACCTCGCGACGGCTAGGTCGGCGTTCCTTGAAGCCCTCGGTCAGGCGCCGGTATTGTCGACGCATTGTCTTATGCGGCGCGGACATGTCGGGTAGCCGGCGTTGCACGGCCGAGATGCCTGGTGCCGCAGCAGTCCGAGAAGTACGGAACTTGGGGTACGAGACTGCGATAGCGCGCAGCAGGGCGACTCATGAACGCTTGTCTTACGAGGCAAACAGAGCCACGGCTCTCGCCTCGGGCGCGGAAGTGTCCTGAGCAGTGGCTAAAAGGGAGCCGTCGAAAACAGGCGCGTTATATCGGCATAGTGGCAAGCGCGGTGACGCCGATTCGAACAAAGGGGCTCTGACGGTAGGAACACGTCACATCGATCAGGTGATAGTCAGTCAATCCCGCTGCCGAGATACCAACGCAGCCAACTCCCGCAGCAACGCCGTCACCCCCGGCGGGAAGAAACGTTGCATCGAGGAGAGTCGCCGGGCATCGGCCAGCGCGGTGTTCATGTCCCGCTCACATGCCCGGTACTCGGTCAGTATTGCATCCAATGCCGGGGTGTTGACCGGCGCATCGTAGACAGCAGCATCGTGGAGCATTCGATAAACCGTCTCAATCCAGTCGGTTCCGCACAGTTGAGGCAGGCTTACATGCTCAGCGGAACTAGGACTCAGAAACTCGTCTACCGCATCGGTGTCGGGTCGTAGATCAATGTCCAGCCGGCTGGCAATCCGTTTCACTTCGCTCCGCCAATCATTAAGCAAGTTGCCGTAATTGACGAACAGCCGGGGCAGGTCCCGGGTGTGCCGTTCGGCGAGCAGTGTGTACTTCAGCCACAATGCTGCCGCCAATTCCGGCGACGGTTTGACGTCTAGCTTTGTCATTGAGGAGATCACCGGGGCTGGATGCCGGATTGGTAGCACCGCCACTGGTCGATACCCGGCCTGACGCGCGGCCGTCACCCAGGTGCTGGTGAGGGTGATGATCTGGGGGTCTTTGATTACCAACAATGGTGTGGCGGGCAACGTTTCAAGGTAACGGCGCACCGCAGACATACCCTTGTCGGTGGTCGGTACGTCATCGGCGGCCAGGCTGTGGAACGCGACTCGCTGCCGGTGCAGGATCCGCGCATTCAGGTGCAGTACACGGCGGGATTCGAAGTAGCCGCGCGGATTGTGTTTGTCGGCGACTACTAGGGCGGGGGGCAGGGAGGCCCCGCACAGAGACAGAACCCGTGTCAGCGCCGAGGTACCCGATCGGGCCACCCCCAGCACTAGGATCAGGTCCCGGTTCACCGCGGTATCTGAGTCGTCATTAAATAGCATAGCTTCAAGATCTCCCCCGTTACGCGACCAGAAGCGATCTGATCTTATGAGATAATTTGGCCTTGCGAGCGAGTTTTCTAAGACGAATATATTTGTGAAGCGAAAAATATTAAGACAGGGCTCTGACCCTTACTGCACGACAGGGCGATTCAACGTACTGAGTGGCGAATTAATTGCTCTCGAGACCTCTGCTGGGGAGACTGGCTGTTGGTCGGCCCGTTCGGGATCGCCGCCGCGATCTACCAAATTCGCTGACATTATGCCGTCACGCATGCCCATGATCCTTGCTGGATCGAGACCCTTGTCGTGCCGTGCGGGCAGATGACGACTTGACCCAATCTTTCGTGAGGCCGCGATATTCGCGCTTCCGGTCGCAGACAGGTTTTGTCGCTCGTGGTGATTACACACCGCACGAAGCGCAAGACCTTCGCGTGTGTGGAAAGCGGCCAGCGGGTGGAGCGCTTATAGGCCGGGCGAACCCTCGCGTGGTCCTTCGATGGCCCACACCCAATCAGCAAACAGAGTCCAAACGAGCGAACTTCTCGACTAAGTCCGCAGCGGCCGAGATGCTTTCGGTCGGATCGGTCATCTGGGCCGCCATCTCGCGGGCGCGCGAAACGCACCGAGGATCGAGAACGGCGCGTAAATCCGCTAGTAATGAACCCGAGGTGGTAGTCGAAAAGCGCCGCTTTGAACCGACTTTCAGTCGCTTGATCCGGACTCCCCAGAGAGTCTGATCGAGGTCTGTGGAAAGGATCAGCTGCGGGATTCCGGCGCGCAGAGCCAACGCCGTCGTGCCCGCGCCCCCGTGGTGGACGACTGCGCGGCACGCGGGGAAGGCGGCTGCGTAACTTGTCGCGCCCACCACTTTGACGTCATCCGGATGCGCGACTCGGGAAGCATCAATTCCAGCGGCGCATATCAGCGCCCGCTCGCCCAACTGCGTGCAGGCGGCGGTGATCATGGCGAGCGTGTCGGCGGCAGATTCCACCGGCACGCTGCCGAACCCGAAGAAAATGGGTGGCCTGCCTGCGCCAATCCACGACGCAACCTCCTGATCGGTATCGGTCGGCTGGTTCATCGTCAGTGCTCCGACGAAGGGGCGCTGGCCGTCGAGATCCGCCCACTCTTCCGCCAATCCAGGAAAGCAAGCCTCCTCGTAGGCCTGGATTTCCAGCGATCCACGTTCGGTGATCTGTCGCGTGTAGGGCAGTACTGCCTCGGGCAATCCCAGTGCGCGGCGCTGCGCGTTTACTACCTCTTTGGCACCGCGCCAAATCATGCGTTCGTGCGCCAGCATGGTTGAGCGGCGAAATCGTGCCGGCAGGAACGAGAGCAGTTCGCCGTTGGGTCGTATCGGGAAGTAATGAAGCGTAGCCAACGGAATGTCGTAATACTCCGCGACGTTGCCAGCAACCTCCTCGAAAACCAGACCAGTGAAGAGCAGGTCGACGCCCTTCGCAAGTGAGGTCAGCGTCCTGCTCAGCTCTTCCCACGCTCGAGCCTTGGGTTCCCATGCCTCGCGCGACAATCTGCTCACTTCGCGAATGCGCCAAGGCGTGCGAAAACACGTTCTGTAGAAAGCCCAGTGCGCGTCGAGCATCTCCCGTGGATCGGGACCCAGCGCGGTCGCGTTGAGCCCCGCCGACTCGACGAAGCCAACCAGGTTAGGAGGAACGGCCATGTGCACTTCGTGCCCGCGGTGCATTAGTTCGCGGCCAACCGTGGCGCAGGGTTCCACATCGCCGCGCGTCCCGTAGCAGGCCACCAAAAACTTCATCGTGTCCTACCCTCTCATCTTTTTCGCGGAGCCTTTCACTGTTGTTGCTGAGGCGCAATGCGCCGATCCGTCTGGAGGCAGTCGGATGGGTGAAAGCCGACAAAGGGCAGCTGCGTCATGTGTGGCTGGTATCGCCCTCGGGCGCTCCGGCGACACAAGCTGTAATCTCTGTCCACGCACTTGAAGGGGGCAGTGGATGGCTAAATCCCTAAGATTCGTGCTGGCAAGCTACGGAAGTCGTGGCGATGTGGAGCCCTGCGTTGCCGTCGGGCGGGAGTTGCTGCACCGCGGACACCAGGTGTATTTGGCAGTAGCGCCGGACATGGTGGGGTTCGTCGAGTCCGCCGGGCTTGAGGCGGTCGGATACGGCCCGAACGCGCGTTTGTGGCAGGACGTCCATCGTGAATTCCAGGCCCGAATGTCCCATCCCTCGAAGGTTGCGGACCTGCGGAGACTGTGGCAGGAGGATCGTGCGCTCTTGGCCCAGTACCTTGAAGAGGCGGACTCCACATTGATGGGGCTGGCCAAGGACGCCGACCTGCTGCTAACCGGCCCTCTCGGGGAAGATGTCGCGGCCAACGTCGCTGAGTATCACGGTATCCCGCTGGCGGTGATGCATTTCGTCCCTATGCGAGCTAACGGGCGAGTGTTCGAGCGCGCGGTGACGAAGTTCGGTGAGTGGGTCCAGTGGAGGGTGCTGTACAAAAAGGCCGAAGACAAGCAACGCGGCGAACTCGGTCTGCCCAAGGCGACGGCGCCTGCCCCACGCAGGATCGCCGGGTCGCTGGAGATTCAGGCGTACGACGAGGTTTGGTTTCCCGGATTGGCGGCCGAGTGGGGCCAAAGGCGGCCGTTTGTCGGCACGCTGACGATGCAGTTGCCGACCGACGCCGACGAGGAGATCGCATCGTGGATAGCCGCGGGAAAACCGCCCATATATTTCGGGTTCGGCAGCATCCCAGTCGACCTGGTCGAGTCCGCCGACAATGTGTTCGCGATGATCACGGATGCGTGCGCGGAGCTAGGTGAGCGGGCGCTGATCTGCTCTGGATGGAGCGGCTTCAGCGAGATGCAGTCCGACAGCGTCAAGGTTGCTTCCGCGATGAATCATGCGACGGTCTTCCCGGCCTGCCGTGCGGTCGTTCACCACGGTGGCTCAGGGACAACGGCTGCGGGCTTGCGTGCCGGAGTCCCGACGCTGATTCTTTCGACGTGGCCTGAGCAGGCGCGCTGGGGCGCTCTGGTGAAACGCCTGAAAGTCGGTGCAGCACGGCCCTTTGCGGACATCAGCCGCGAATCATTGGTTGAGGACTTGCGGACAATCGTCGCGGGGGAATACGTCACCCGAGCCCGCGAGATCGCTGCGCAGATGACCAAACCTGCGGAAAGCGTTGCCATCGCTGCCGATCTTCTGGAGCGCGAAGCGCTGTCGGAGGCGACCAATGCTGAGGCAGACGAGGTGGCTGGGGCTACTGACGCTCGCAATGTCGACAGTGCAGGGCAGCGTACCGGTGAACAAAGTTGAAGTGTGATGGGGTAGGGGCTGACACGCATCCAGCGCCTTGCGCAATGATTGCGTCTCGTAGCTTTTGCGTCAGAGGAGGGAAACTCGATGAGCAAGCCAACGGTGCCCGTCGTCGCTGACTATGTCACCTCGCGGATTGTGCGCCGGATTCGTCGGATGGACTCGCGCCACAAGTTCGTTGATCTGGATGAATCCACACAGGACATCATCCGCAGGGTCGACCCGTACACTCTGACCTCGAGCGATCGCGTTGCCGCCTTATGCGGGAGCGTCGATTACATTGTCGACAACGACATTCCGGGGGCCTTCGTCGAGTGCGGAGTTTGGCGCGGCGGAAGTCTGCTGGCGATGCTGTTGCGGCTCCGTCAACGTGGCATCGTCGACCGCGACATCTACGGGTATGACGTGTGGGCCGGCATGGGGCCGTCCGGTTTCCCGTACCAACCTACCGACGAAGATGTGCTCTTCAACGGCACATCGGTTCAGAGTTCTATGAACCCGGGCCGGATCGGTAAGGCACTGTACGACCGCGTAGTGCCGAAGGTGACCCATTTCAAGCCTTCGCGCGATGACGTCTTCGCTCTCTTGACCTCCACCGGATATCCCGCAGAGCGGATCAATCTCGTAGCTGGTCCCGTGGAGGACACTATTCCTGCGCAAGCGCCTGAGACGATAGCTCTGCTGCGCCTCGACACCGACCTATACGAGTCAACACGCCATGAGCTCGAGAATCTCTATCCACGAATTCCGGTCGGCGGAGTGTTGGTCATCGATGATTACGGGTACTGGAAGGGTGCCCGCAAGGCTGTCGACGACTATTTCGAGGGGCACCGCATTTTGCTGCACCGCGACGGCCCCTCAGTTCGATTCGCCATCAAGCAGCAGGAGCGCTGAACCTGGCTCAGTACTTTGCCGATGTGAGGGTAAATCGGAGTCATCCAGCACCAATGACGTCCGCCATGTAACGGCATGCAGTGCAGCTCGAGAATTCTGCACTGTTCTCTCCGCTGTTTCGAACCGCAGAGTAGTTCAGCAAACTGCCGCCACAGCTGAAGGCGCCCAAACGCCACCTGTAAGGGCATACTTCGATCATGAAGAGTTGATGCCAACATTTTCGGATGCCGACAATGACAGCGTCAGAGGTGCGTGGAGGGCGAACGACGGCTAACTGCCCCATTTGAGAACGCGCCGTCAATAATGGGTCGATTCTGATCGAGCGGTTTCGAAACGTCATTTCCAAATAGCTCCTCCGCGTCATTGCGGGAGTCGCTTCGTGAGTCAAACGGCACCTGCGCACGCATAGCGGGATCAGTCCGTTGGGAGACCTCGCTCGGCCAATCCACGGAACCCGTTGAGTTCACTGAGCCTAGAAAAATCGGGACGCGCCAAGCCGCCGGCACGCAGTCCGAGCTGGCCCATCACCGCAGGCGATAGCGTTTCGCGGCCCGAGCGCTCCGGATGCTAAGCTGTGAAGCGCATAACACCTAGAGACTTTGCTGAATCGCATCACAGATCTGGCTCGGCTTAGTATGGTTCGGAACAGTCCCACTCGCAAAAGTAAATCTGGAGAGCTGTGAGCATCGACCCGTTCGACTGCCCCAACGGTGGTTTGTCGTTTCGACCAGCGGTGAGCGCTGCAGCCTGTTCCTTGTCTTTGGGTGTGTCACAACCTGCTGATGAGCGGTTCACGGCAAAGTCTAGCGCCCTGCGTCTTGGACTGCTTCCGACAGGACTTCGCACGCGAATCAAAAGGTCTGCGCGAGAGGCTCGGCGGGGGCCAGACTCCGATGAGCAAAGCGCCTGACGTACTTGGCCGATTGAGGGGAACCAATGGAACTCGATGACCGGGTCTATCCGGTTACGCCGAGACAGTTCGAGATGTGGCTTGCGGAAGAAACGGGCCGCGCCGACGCGACGCTACATCTCGGCGGACTCCTGCGGATCGAGGGTTCCATAGATCCCGATCTCCTTGAATCGGCGATCTGTCATGTGGTGGGTGAGGCTGAACCACTTAGAGCCGAATTCTTCGAAATGGCTGGGCAAGTTTTCCAGAAGCCGGTTGATCACCCGTTGGTTGAGCTACGCCGCTATGACTTGATGCGCTCGCAAGATCCCGTCGAGGAAACGCATCGCTTGGCATCGAGTATCCGCCGCATGCCGATGCCTCTTTCTGGGCCACTATTCAAGTTCGCACTGTTGCAGACCCGAATAGACGAAAACTACTTGTTCGCATGCTGCCACCATATCGCGGTAGACGGAATCGGCCTTACTCTGGTTCTGCATCGAATCGCAGCTGTTTACTCTGCCTTTGCCGTTGGCGACGAGATACCCCCGGCTTTCTTCGGCTCCCTGCAAGACCTGGTTCAGTGCGAGCTGGAATACGAAACCTCCACGGACTATCTCGATGATCGTGCCTATTGGGCTAGCAATCTTCCTGCCGAAAGGCCGCTGACTCTCCCCTTAGCGCACGCCACAGCGACCCCCAGTGATGCAGACGAGTTCTCCCCACCGCTTCCACTGGAGCCGCAGATTGTGGAACGCATCGACGCTTTGTCGAGCCACCTGGGCGTACGTCGGTCGTCCGTGATCACTGCCGCCTGCGCGCTATTGGTGAGTGAGTACGACGCTGAGCGTTCGGAAGTTGTACTTGATTTTCCTGTTAGCAGGCGAGTGCGTCCAGAATCACAGGCTGTTACCGGGATGGTTTCTGGCGTTGTGCCACTTGTGTTGAAAACTCCGGCCGACTCTTCGGTTGCGGGGTTTTGTCGACACGTCGACACCCGAATCCGGGAAGCTTTGCAACACCAGCGGTTTCCGGTGCAGACGGTCGAGAGTGCAACGCGCCTCAACGACGCTGGGCGTGCGTCCAATCGGGTCGTTGTGAATATCATTCCCGCTGCGCATATGGGCCACTTCGATGGCGCCCTGGCGACAGGCACACTGACCAATGCCGGGTTCGGCGACCAGGCCGCGCTGGTCTTCTTCAAAGATGGCGATCAGCTCCATCTAAGCTCTTTGGGCGCCGGCCATCCGCTCGTGGAGCTTGATGTCTCCGACTTGGCGGACCGGTTGAGTCGCCTTCTACTGGTGATGTCTACTGATCCAGAGCAGCGGTTGCCGTCAATTGACTTGCTCGATGAGCGCGAACAGGCCCGAGCTGACGGGTGGGGTAACCGGGCCGTGCTGACCGCGCCGGCGCCAGACGCCGTCTCGATCCCGTCAATGTTCACCGCACAGGTAGCTGCCGTTCCAGACGCGGTTGCGCTGACGTATGCCGGTCGTTCGTGGACCTATGCCCAACTGGATGCGGCATCGAACCGAGTGGCGAACCTGTTGGCTGACCTGGGGGTAGGCCCGGGCAAGACTGTGGCGCTTATGTTCTCGCGTTGCGCAGAGGCGATCGTCGCCATGTTAGGAGTGCTCAAGAGCGGGGCGGCGTACCTGCCGATCGATCCAGCACACCCGTGGCCGCGCATCGAATTCATGATTGCGGACGCGGCGCCCATGGTGGCACTGACCACCACGGGGCTTGCCGAGCGGTTGGCCGATAGCGCGTTGGTGGTCATCGACGTCGCCGATCCGTCGATCGAGGGCTATTCGGTCTCACCCTTACCGGCGCCCGCCGCGGATGATGTGGCCTACACGATTTACACCTCGGGCACGACCGGTGTACCGAAGGGGGTGGCGATCACCCACGCCAACGTCACCCAGCTGATCGGCTCTTTGCATGATGAGTGGGCCACGGCGGGGCAGGTGTGGTCGCAGTGGCACTCGTATAGCTTCGACATCTCGGGGTGGGAGATCTACGGCGCCTTGCTGCGTGGGGGGCGGCTGGCGGTGGTGCCCGAGTCGGTCGCCACTTCGCCGGAAGCTTTGCGCGTCTTCTTGATTGACGAGCAGGTCAGCGTGCTGTGTCAGACCCCGTCGGCGGTGGGGATGTTGTCGCCGCAGGGGCTGGATGCGGTGACATTACTGGTCGGTGGCGAGGCTTGTCCGCCCGAGGTGGTGGATCGCTGGGCCCCTGGCCGGGTGATGATCAATGAGTACGGCCCGACCGAGGCCACGATGTGGGTGGCGTTGAGTGCGCCGCTGCAGGCGGGCTCACGGGTGGTGCCGATCGGCGCACCGGTGGCGGGCGCGGCGTTTCTTGTGTTGGACAGTTGGTTACGCCCGGTACCGCACGGGGTGGTCGGAGAGCTGTATGTGGCCGGGCCGCAGTTGGCGGTCGGGTACGTGCGAAGGGCTGGGCTGACGGCCGCGCGGTTTGTCGCGTGTCCGTTCGGCGGACCCGGCAACCGGATGTATCGCACCGGAGACCTGGTGTGGTGGGGCGCAGATGGACAGCTGCGTTATGTCGGTCGCGTTGATGAGCAAGTCAAAATTCGTGGGCATCGCATCGAGATCGGCGAAATACAAGCCGCACTCAGCGCGCTGGAGGGGGTGGACCAGACAGCGGTGATCGTCCGCGAGGACCGTCCGGGTGACAAGCGCCTCGTCGGCTATCTCACGGAGTCGGTTGAGGGCGCAGTGGATCCCACCACTATTCGTGCCGCCCTGGGTGAGCGGCTACCCAGCTATATGGTGCCTTCGGCGGTGGTATTGATCGATGCATTGCCGTTGACGGTCAACGGCAAGCTCGACAAGCGCGCTTTGCCTGCGCCGGAATATAGCGATGTCGATCGGTATCGTGCTCCGGGCACGCCGGCCGAGGAGATTCTGGCTGGCATTTTCGCCGAGGTGTTGGGTGTCGAGCGGATCGGCGTGGATGAGTCGTTCTTCGAGCTTGGTGGCGACTCGCTGCTGGCGATGCGGGCGGTCGCCGCGGTCAATACGCGCCTGGACTCCGGGCTTTCTTTACGTGCGGTGTTTGAGGCGCCCACGGTGGCCGAGTTGGCGTCTCGCATAGGCGAGGGAGACGGGCTAGAGCCGTTGGTTGCCGGTCCGCGTCCTGCGGTGGTGCCGTTGTCGTTTGCGCAGAACCGGTTGTGGTTCCTGGATCAGTTGCAGGGTCCCTCCTCGGTTGACAACTTGGCGATGGCGTGGCGGTTGGATGGGCGCTTGAACGCTGAGGCGTTGGGTGCGGCTGTTGTTGATGTGGTGGGTCGTCACGAGAGTTTGCGGACGTTGTTTCCAGCCCCAGGTGGGGTTCCGCAGCAGTCGGTGGTGCCTGTTGAGCGCGCTGATGTGGGTTGGCAGGTGGTTGATGCGACCGGGTGGCCGACGGGTCGGTTGGATGAGGCCGTCGGGGCAGTGGCGCGTAAGCCGTTTGAATTGGCCGGTGAGATCCCTTTGCGGGCAACGCTTTTCCGGCTCAGCGAGGATAAGCATGTGTTGGTGGCGGTGGTGCACCATATCGCCGCTGACGGTTGGTCGGTCGCTCCGTTAATGGGCGATTTGAGTGCGGCCTACGCCGCCCGCTGCGCGGGCCAAGCCCCGGACTGGGCGCCGCTGCCGGTGCAGTATGTCGATTACGCGTTGTGGCAGCGCGCGCAGTTGGGTGATCTCAATGATCCCGACAGCCGGATCGCTGCGCAGCTGGCCTACTGGCAGGACGCGTTGGCAGATCTGCCCGAGCGAGTGGAGCTGCCGACTGATCGGCCGTATCCGCCGGTGGCGGACTACCGCGGTGCCAAGGTGGCGGTGCAGTGGCCGGTGCCTGTGCAGCAAGCGGTTTCAAGGCTGGCCGGCGAGCATGGCGCGACCAGTTTTATGGTGATGCAGGCCGCTCTGGCGGTGCTGTTGGCCAAGCTCAGCGCGAGTTCCGATGTGGCAGTGGGCTTCCCGATTGCTGGGCGGAGAGACCGGGCACTCGAAGAGTTGGTCGGTTTCTTCGTCAACACGCTTGTGCTGCGTGTCGATCTCGCCGGGGACCCGACGGTCGCCGAGGTGCTGGAGCAGGTGCGGCACCGAAGCCTGGCGGCATTCGAGCACCAGGATGTGCCGTTTGAGGTGCTCGTCGAGCGGCTCAATCCCAGCCGCAGCCTGAACCACCATCCGCTGGTGCAGGTCCTGTTGGCCTGGCAGAACAACGCCGCCGGGGAACTGAGACTCGGTGATGTAGAGGTCGCCTCGATGCCGGCCGACACGCACACCGCACGCGTGGATCTGACGTTCTCATTGGCAGAGCGGTGGAGCGCGGCCGGGCAGCCCGTCGGTATCGCCGGGGATGTTGAGTTCCGCACTGACGTGTTCGACGCCGCGAGCGTTGAAGCGTTGGTCGAGCGGTTACAGCGGGTGGTGGTCGCGCTGTGTGCTGACCCGACCCGCCGGGTGTCGTCGATCGATCTGCTCGACGAGCGTGAACACCTTGATGTGCAGACGTGGGGCAACCAAGAAGCATTGACCCTGCCGGTGTCCGCGACCTGGTCGATCCCGGCGTTGTTCGCTGCCCAGGTGGCCCGTGCTCCGGAGGCCATCGCCATCACTTACGGCGCCCGTTCGTGGACGTATCGCGAACTCGATGTGGCCGCGAACCGGATGGCGCACCTGCTGCGCAGTCACGGGGTGGGACCCGGAGAACGGGTGGCCCTCCTGTTGAAGCGGTCCGCGGAGGCCGTGGTGTCGATCCTCGCCGTGCTGAAGACTGGGGCGGCTTACCTGGCGATCGACCCGAGTCAACCGGGTACGCGCATGCACTTCATGCTCTCCGACGCCGCTCCGGTGGTCGCGATCACCTCTGCCCGCCTGGCCGACCGCCTGGACGGCCATGATTTGCTGGTCGTCGACATCGGTGACCCCGCCGTCCATGCCCAGCCCAGCACCGCACTGCCGGCACCCAGCCCGCACGACGTGGCCTATCTGATCTACACCTCGGGCACGACCGGTGTGCCCAAAGGCGTGGCCGTCCCACACGTGAACGTGACCGAGCTGCTGGACTCGCTGGACGCGGATCTGCACACGTCGCCCGGCCAGGTGTGGACGCAATGCCACTCCTTGGCCTTCGACTTCTCGGTGTGGGAGATCTTCGGTGCGCTGCTGCACGGCGGCCGGCTGGTGGTGGTGCCCGATTCGGTGGCCGTTTCGCCGCAGGACCTGCACGCCTTGCTCGTCAGGGAAGAAGTGAATGTCCTAAGCCAGACCCCGTCGGCGTTCTATGCCTTGGAAACCGCGGATTCGTTGGCGCCCGAGCTCGGCCAACAGCTCAAGCTGGAGACGGTGATCTTCGGTGGTGAAGCGCTTGAACCGCACCGCCTTACGTCGTGGCTTCGCAACCACCCCGGTCTGCCCCGGCTCATCAACATGTACGGCATCACCGAGACCACGGTCCATGCCTCGTTCCGCGAGATCGCCGACATCGACGCCGAGAACGCCGTGAGCCCGATCGGATCGCCGCTGGCCCATCTCGGCTTCTTCGTGTTGGACAGTTGGTTGCGACCGGTTCCACGTGGCGTGGTCGGAGAGTTGTACGTGGCCGGTCAAGGTGTCGCTTTCGGATACGTGCGCCGGGCCGGGCTGACCGCGACGCGGTTCGTCGCCTGCCCGTTCGCTGGCGTCGGCACGCGGATGTATCGCACCGGTGACCTGGTGCGCTGGGGTGCCGACGGGCAGCTGCAGTACCTGGGACGTGCCGATGAGCAGGTCAAGATCCGCGGCTACCGCATCGAGCTCGGCGAGATCCAGACGGTGCTGAGCACCGTCGACGCGGTGCACCAGTCGGCGGTGATCGTCCGCGAGGACCGCCCGGGTGACAAGCGGCTGGTGGCTTACGTCACCGGCACAGCAGACTCCGTCGACTTGCGTAACACCCTTTCCGAACGTCTGCCGGCTTACATGGTGCCCGCGGCGGTGGTGATCGTGGAGGCCCTGCCGCTCACCGGAAACGGCAAGCTCGACAAGCGCGCACTGCCGGCACCGGAATACGCCGACGGCGACCGCTACCGGGCGCCGGCTGACGCCCTCGAGGAGATCCTGGTCGGTATCTACGCTCAGGTGCTGGGTGCGGAGCGAGTCGGGGTCGACGACTCGTTCTTCGAGTTGGGCGGTGACTCGCTGTCGGCCATGCGGGTGGTCACCGCGGTCAACGCCACCCTGGGCGTCGATCTGGGCGTACGGACCCTGTTCGAGGCGCCGACGGTGGCCCGGTTGGCACCGCGCATCGGAGCAGCCGAAGGGCTGGCGCCGCTGCTGCCAGCGGAGCGCCCTGCGGTGGTGCCGTTGTCGTTCGCGCAGAACCGGTTGTGGTTCATAGAGCAGCTGCAGGGCCCGTCCGCGGTCTACAACCTCGCGGTGGCGTTGCGCCTGGATGGGCGGCTGAACACCCAAGCGCTGGGCGCTGCCTGGGGTGACGTGGTAGGCCGACACGAGAGCCTGCGCACGCTGTTCCCGGCGCCCGACGGTGTTCCCGAGCAGTTGGTGGTGCCTGCGGAGCGGGCGGACGTGGGTTGGCAGGTTGTCGATGCTACCGGCTGGCCGCAGCGCCGGCTGGAGGAGGCCATCGGGGCGGCAGCGCATCGACCCTTTGACTTGGCTACCGAAATCCCCTTGCGCACAACGGCTTTCCGTGTCAGTGACCACGAGCATGTGCTGGTCGCGGTGGTGCACCACATCGCCGCTGACGGGTGGTCGATCACTCCGTTGGTGCGTGACCTGGGTGTGGCTTACGCAGCCCGCTGTGCGGATCGAGCTCCGAGCTGGGCGCAACTGCCGGTGCAGTACATCGACTACACCCTGTGGCAGCGCGCGCAGTTGGGTGATCTCGATGATCCCGACAGCCGGATCGCTGCGCAGCTGGCCTACTGGCGGGACGCGTTGGCAGATCTGCCTGAGCGAGTGGAGCTGCCGACTGATCGGCCGTATCCGGCCGTGGCGGACTACCGCGGTGCCAAGGTGGCGGTGCAGTGGCCGGTGCCTGTGCAGCAAGCGGTTTCAAGGCTGGCCGGCGAGCATGGCGCAACCAGTTTTATGGTGATGCAGGCCGCTCTGGCAGTGCTGTTGGCCAAACTCAGCGCGAGTTCCGATGTGGCAGTGGGCTTCCCGATTGCTGGGCGGAGAGACCGGGCACTCGAAGAGTTGGTCGGTTTCTTCGTCAACACGCTGGTACTGCGGGTCGACCTTGCGGGCGACCCGACGGTCGCCGAGGTGCTCGAGCAAGTGCGCCAGCGCAGCCTGGCGGCATTCGAACATCAGGACGTGCCGTTCGAAGCGTTGGTGGAGCGACTCAATCCGACTCGAAGCCTGAACCACCATCCACTGGTGCAGGTGCTGTTGGCCTGGCAGAACAACGTAGCCGGCGATTTCCGGTTGGGTGACGTCGGAGTCACGCCCTTGCCCGCCGACACCGACACCGCCCGCGTGGATCTGACGTTCTCGTTGGCAGAGCGGTGGAACGAGGCCGGGGAGCCCGTCGGTATCGCCGGGGATGTTGAGTTCCGCACCGACGTGTTCGACGCCGCGAGCGTTGAAGCGCTGGTCGAGCGGCTGCAGCGGGTAGTGGCCGCGCTGTGCGCTGATCCGTCCCGCCGGATGTCGTCGATCGATGTCGTCGACGAGCATGAGCATGCCCGGCTGCAGGACTGGGGCAACAGGGCCGTGTTGACCCGGCCCGTCCCTACGCCGCCGGGGTCCATCCCGGAGGCCTTCGCGGCGCAAGTCGTCCGCAGCCCGGAAGCGGTGGCGGTCAGCAGCGGCGGGCGGTCACTGTCCTATCGCGAGCTCGACGAGGCGTCGAATCGGTTGGCAAACCTGCTGATCGCCCGCGGCGTCAGTGCTGGCGGACGGGTGGCGCTGCTGATGGAGCGCTCGACCCCGGCGGTCGTGGCGATGTTCGCGGTCCTCAAGACCGGGGCGGCGTACGTGCCGATCGACCCGGCGCATCCCGATGCGCGCATCGAGTTCGTCCTGGCCGACGCGGCGCCGACGGTCGTCCTGACCACCACCGACCGTCGCTCGCGGCTGGCCGAGCGCGACGATCTTTTGGTCGTCGACGTCAACGACCCGGCGGTCAACAGCTATCCGGGCACCGCGCTGCCCTCACCGGTACCCGGCGATATCGCTTACCTGATCTACACCTCGGGTACCACTGGCACCCCGAAGGGCGTTGCGGTCGCGCACCGCAACGTGATCCAGCTCCTGCAGACGCTCGGCAACAATGTGCCGGCGGCAGGCGTATGGTCGCAGTGCCATTCGTTGGCCTTCGACTTCTCGGTGTGGGAGATCTTCGGGGCGCTGCTGAGCGGCGGCCGGCTGGTCATGGTGCCCGATGCGGTGGTGCGTTCCCCCGAGGAGCTACGTGCGTTGTTGGTCAGCGAGCAAGTCAGCGTCCTCAGCCAGACCCCGTCGGCGTTCTATGCCCTGCAGGCCGCTGACGGGCTGGCGCCAGAGCTGGGTGATCAGCTGATGCTGGAGACGGTGGTCTTCGGCGGGGAGGCGCTCGAACCGTCGCGTCTGGGTGGCTGGTTCGATCGGCATCCGGCATCGCCGCGGCTGCTGAACATGTACGGCATCACCGAGACGACGGTGCACGCCTCGGTGCGCGAGATCGTCCCCGCCGACACCCAGGCCACGGTCAGCCCGATCGGGGTTCCGTTGGCCCACTTGGGCTTCTTCGTGTTGGACGCGTGGTTGCGCCCGACGCCCGTCGGGGTGGTCGGCGAGTTGTACGTGGCCGGCGCCGGTGTCGCCGAGGGCTACGTCGGCCGGGCCGGGCTGACCGGCTCGCGGTTTGTGGCGTGCCCGCTCGGGGCGCCCGGGGCGCGTATGTATCGCACCGGGGACCTGGCGTCGTGGGGCGCTGACGGGCAGCTTCGGTACGTGGGCCGCGCCGACGAGCAGGTCAAGATCCGTGGATACCGCATCGAGCTCGGCGAGGTGCAGGCCGCGCTGGCCGCCCTCCAAGGGGTTGATCAAGCGGCGGTGCTCGTGCGTGAGGACCGCCCCGGCGACAAACGCCTGGTCGGCTACATCACCGGTTCCGCCGAGGTGAGCGGGATTCGGGCGAAGCTCGGTGAGCGGTTGCCCGCGTACATGGTGCCGGCGGCGGTGGTGGCGCTGGACACGTTGCCGATCACGTCCAACGGCAAGCTCGACAAGCGCGCGCTACCGGCGCCCGAGTACACCGATGTGGACCGCTACCGCGCCCCCGCCAGTGCCACCGAGGAGGTTCTTGCGGACATCTTCGCCCAGGTGCTGGGGCTGGAGCAGGTCGGCGTCGACGAGTCGTTTTTCGAGTTGGGCGGCGACAGCATCCTGTCCATGCAGGTGGTGGCACGCGCTCGAGCGGCCGGTGTGGTGTGTCGGCCCCGCGACATCTTCGTCGAGCAGACGGTGGCTCGGCTGGCGCAGGTGGCCACGATCTCGGACGGCGAGACCCAAGAGTTCGACGACGGCATCGGACCGGTTACGGCCACCCCCATCATCAGCTGGCTCGAGAGCGTGAACGGGCCGATTGACCAGTTCAATCAGACTGTGCTGCTGCAGGCTCCCGCCGGGGTCGGTGAAGCCGATGTGGTGGCGTTGTTGCAGGCGTTGTCCGATCGGCACGCCATGTTGCGCCTGCGCGTCGCCGAGACTGCCGACGGATGGTCGTTGCTTGTGCCGGAGGCCGGGTCGGTGGACGCCCGCGAGTGCCTGCACACCGTCGAAGCGCTATCGGACGAGGCGCTGGTCAAGGTGCGGTCACGGTTGAGTCCCGTCAGCGGGGCGATGTTCGGTGCGCTGTGGGTGGCCTCGACCGGCCAGCTCGCGCTGGTTGTCCACCACCTCGTCGTCGACGGCGTCTCATGGCGGATTCTGTTGGAGGACCTCAACATCGCCTGGCGGCAACATCGCGCCGGACAGCCGATCGATCTACCGGTGGGCGGGACGTCGTTCGCCCGATGGGCATCGATGCTGGCCGAGCACGCCAAGGATGCGGAGGTGGTCGCGAAGACCGCCGCATGGCGGCAGGTGGCCGCAGTCCCGTCGCGCTTGCCCGCGGTGCAGCCGGCGGTGGACACGTTCGCCACAGCCGGCCGCTTGTCGGCGGTGTTGGACGTCGAGACGACCCGGATGCTGCTGGGTGAGGTTCCGACGGCGTTCCACGCCGGAGTCCACGAAGTTCTGTTGATCGGGTTCGGGCTTGCGGTCGCGGAGTTTCTGGGAACCGGTCTCGCGCCGGTCAGCATCGACGTCGAAGGCCACGGACGCGACGGGGATCTGACCGAAGAGGCGGACCTGTCCCGGACGGTGGGCTGGTTCACCACCAAGTACCCGGTGGCGTTGAGCGTCGGTGGACAGGACTGGTCACGGGTGAGCGCCGGAGGCCCGTCGCTGGGGGCGCTGGTCAAAGATGCCAAGGAGCAACTGCGCGAGCTGCCGGACGGTCTGTCCTACGGTCTCCTGCGTTATTTGAATCCCGACGCCGAGTTGCCCGATTCCGACCCGGCTATCGGCTTCAACTACCTCGGTCGCCTCGGCGCGGCGGCCGCCGAAACCTCCGACGACCTTTGGCGGATGAGCCACGACGGCATGTCGCTGACCGGTATCGCTTCGGACATCCCGATGCCACTGCTGCACACCGTGGAGCTCAACGCGGCAACCGTAGACACCGACAGCGGCCCTCAGCTGCACGCCAACTGGACGTGGGCTCCCTCAGCGTTGGGCGAGGCGGACGTTATTCGGTTGAGTAGCTTGTGGTTTGAGGCTCTGGACGGAATCTGCAAACATGTCATGGGCGGCGGAGGCGGGTTGACCCCCTCCGATATCGCCGTCAACCTCAGCCAACAACAGATCGAGGAGCTTCAGCGGCAATATGCAAATCGCTGACATACTGCCGCTTACCCCTCTACAGCACGGTTTACTCTTCCATGCCGGCGCAGCGCCGGACCTGGGCGACGACGTGTATGCCGTGCAGTTCGACATCACCGTGCGCGGTGCTCTCGACGAGGACCGGCTGCGTAATGCCGTGAATAAGGTCGCGGCCCGGCACCCGAATGTGTTGGCCCGCTTCTCAGAACAATTCGGCCAGCCGGTGCAGATCATCCCGGCCGACCCCGAGGTGCCTTGGCGCTACATCGACCTTCGGGACAGCGACACAGACCTGGATGTGGAGATCGAAGCAATCTGTGCGAGCGAACGCGCTGCGATCCGTCACCTCGCCGACGACCCGGTATTCCGGGTGGCATTGATTCGTACCGCACCCGATCAGCACCGGTTCGTGCTCACCAATCATCACATCGTGCTCGATGGCTGGTCGATGCCGATCCTGCTGCGCGAGATCTTCGCGAGCTACTACGGGTGGCGCCTGCCCCCGGCCACGCCGTATCGCAGATTCGTCACCTGGCTGGCCGAGCGGGACCGCGAGGCAGCCCTCGCAGCCTGGCGTGATGTGTTGACCGGTTTCGAGACCCCGACATTGGTGGGTTCTCCGGATGGGTTGGAGCTTCGCAGTCGCGGTGTGTACGAGCACCGGCTGTCGCAGGCGACGACACAGGCCCTGACCGAGCTGGCACGCTCGCGGCACACCACGGTCAACGTCGTGCTCCAGGGCGCTTGGGCGTTGCTCCTGGGCTCGCTGACCGGTCAGCATGACGTGGCCTTCGGGACGGCGGTTTCGGGTCGGCCGGCTGACGTGCTCGGCGCGGAATCGATGGTGGGGTTGTTGATCAACACCGTCCCGGTTCGGGTGAACGTCACGTCGACCACCACCACAGTCGAGTTGCTCGACCAGCTGCAGAGCACCAATAACCGCACGCTCGAGCACCAGCACTTGGCGCTCAACGAGATGCACCGAATCGCCGGTCACGACAAACTCTTCGACACTCTTCTGGTCTACGAGAATTACCCGGTCGACACGGCCGCGTTGGCCGGCGACAACGGGTTGGCCATCACCGAGTTCAACACCCGGGAGTACAACCACTACTCCCTGACGCTGCAAGCCGTCCCGGGCGACGAGCTCGCTCTTCGGGTCGAATTCGCCGCTGACGTATTCGACGACGAACGAATCCAGACGCTGATCGAGCGGTTCGGCCGCGTGCTGGCGGCGATGACCGCCGACCCGACGCGGCGGTTGTCGACGATCGACTTGCTCGATGCCCAAGAGCACGCCCGGCTGGAACAGATTGGTCACACCGCGGTGTTGACTCAGTCCGCGACCACGGCCTCGATCCCGGCGCTGTTCGCCGCTCAAGTGGTCACGGCGCCGGACGCGGTGGCGCTGACTTGTCAGGGCCGCTCGATGACCTACCGGGAGTTGGACGAGGCATCAAACCGGTTGGCGCATCTGCTGGCCGCTCACGGAGCCGCTCCGGGACAGTGCGTGGCGTTGCTCTTCAACCGGTCGCTAGATGCGATCGTGGCCATTCTGGCGGTACTCAAGGCCGGGGCGGCTTATCTGCCGATCGACCCGAAACTGCCTGCCGCCCGGATCGGGTTCATGATCTCCGATGCCGCGCCGATCGCCGGTGTGACCACCGCCGAATTCGCCGACCGGCTGACCGCACACGCGTTGCCCGTCGTCGACGTCGACGATCCTGGCGTCGAAACCTGTCCTGGCACCGCACTGCCGGCGCCCGCTGCCGACGACCTCGCCCACATCATCTACACGTCCGGCACCACCGGCACGCCGAAGGGCGTGGCCGTCACCCACTCCAACGTCACCCGGCTTTTCGACGGAATGGACGTAGGGGTGCAGATGGCGCCCGAACAGGTCTGGACACAGACTTCGTCCCTAGTCTTCGACTTCTCGGTGTGGGAGATCTGGGGAGCGTTGCTCCACGGCGGTCGGCTCGTGGTGGTGCCCGAGGACGTGGCCCGCTCGCCGGAAGACTTTCACTCGCTCCTGGTGACGGAGCGGGTCAGTGTCCTGAGTCAGACCCCCTCCGCGGTGGCGGCGCTGTCGCCGCAGGGGTTGGTGTCGGTCGCGCTGATGGCGGCCGGGGAGGCCTGCCCCCCCGCGGTGGTGGACCAGTGGGCGCCCGATCGGGTGATGGTCAACGGGTACGGCCCAACCGAGACCACCGTTTACGCCACGATCAGCGCGCCGCTCCGGGCGGGGTCGGGCGCGGTGCCGATCGGCCTGCCGGTGCCGGGTGCGGCGCTGTTCGTGCTCGACGGCTGGTTGCGGCCGGTGCCGCGCGGCGAGGTCGGGGAGTTGTATGTGGCCGGTCGCGGCGTGGCGTGCGGGTACGTGCGCCGGGCGGGTCTGACCGCGTCGCGGTTCGTGGCTTGCCCGTTCGTCGGTTCCGGCGCGCCCGGCCAACGCATGTATCGCACCGGGGATCTCGTGCGCTGGGGCGCCGACGGCCAGCTGGAATACCTGGGCCGCATCGACGAGCAGGTCAAGATCCGCGGGTATCGCATCGAGCTCGGGGAGATCCAGGCGGCCCTGGCCGCGTTGGCCGGTGTGGCGCAGGCAGCGGTCATCGTGCGCGAGGACCGGCCCGGTGACAAACGTCTGGTCGGTTATGTCACCGGGACGGCCGATTCGGCCGAGCTTCGCAACGCCCTTGCCCAACGTCTGCCCGCCTACATGGTGCCGACGGCGGTGGTGGTGCTCGAGTCGCTGCCCTTGACGGTCAACGGCAAACTCGACAAACGCGCCCTGCCCGCACCGGAATATCAGGGCAGCGACACTTACCGTGCGCCCACCGACGCGGTCGAGGAAGTCTTGGCCGACATCTATGCCGAAATACTCGGAGTCGAGCGGGTCGGGATCGACGAGTCCTTTTTCGAACTGGGCGGAGACAGCATCCTGTCGATGCAGGTCGCAGCCCGAGCACGCGCAGCGGGGTTGAAGTGCCGACCGCGTGACATCTTCGTCGAACAGACCGTGGCCCGACTGGCCAGGGTGGCGCGCGCCACGACCGGCGACGTAGAGGTCGTCGACGAGGGCTTGGGCCAGATTCCTGCGACGCCCATCATCCACTGGCTGGCCGGCGTCAACGGTCCGGTCGATCAGTTCAACCAGACGGTGGTGGCCCAAGCCCCGGCCGAGGTGACCGAGGCCGACGTGGTGGCGCTGTTGCAGGCGCTATTGGACCGGCACTCCATGCTGCGGCTGCGCGTCGACCACGATGGAGCCGGCAACTGGTCACTGAACGTGCCGGAGGCGGGGTCGGTCGGCGCCGCCGCATGCCTGCGCACCGTGGACTTCTTGTCTGAAGAAGCTCTGGTCGCAGCGCGCTCACAATTGGACCCGGCTGCGGGCGTCATGCTCAGGGCCTTGTGGGTAACGTCCACTTCTCAGCTGGTGCTGGTCGCACACCACCTGGCCGTCGATGGCGTGTCCTGGCGAGTCCTGCTGGAAGACCTCAACATCGCTTGGTCACAGCGTCGCGGCGGCAAGCCGGTGCAGTTGCCCGCCGGGGGGACGCCGTTCGCCCGGTGGGCCTCCCTCCTGGCGGAGTACGCGCAAGACCCGGACGTGGTGCAGCAGGCGCAGATATGGCGTCAGGTGGCGGCCGCCCCTGCGGTGCTACCGGCCGTGCAGCCGGCGATCGATACGTTCGCGACTGCGGGGCGCATTTCGTTGTCGCTGGACGAGCCGACCACGCGCATGCTGCTCGGGGAAGTGCCGTCGGCATTCCATGCGGGCGTGAACGACATCCTGTTGATCGCGTTCGGCCTGGCGCTGGCGGAGTTCTTCGCCGCTGACGGCGACCCGATCGGTATCGACGTGGAGGGGCATGGTCGGCAGGAGGAGATCGCCGCCGACGTCGACCTGTCGCGAACGGTGGGGTGGTTCACCACCAAATACCCGGTGGCGCTGACGGTCAACGGTCTGGACTGGGCGCAGGTGACCGCCGGTGAGGCATCGCTGGGGGCGGCGCTCAAGGCCGCCAAAGAGCAGCTTCGCGCAGTGCCGGACGGGCTGACTTACGGCGTATTGCGGTATCTGAACGCCGACGTCGAGCTGGCGGGTCCCGACCCCACCATCGGCTTCAACTATCTGGGCCGGATGGGCGCTCCGGGCGCGGAGACTGTCGGCGGAACATGGCGGATGAGCCAGGACGGCTTGTCAGCGACCGCCGCGGCCGCAGACATCCCGATGCCGTTGATGCACACGCTCGAGCTGAACGCCGCCACCGTCGACGCCGAGACCGGCCCGCAGTTGCACGCCAACTGGACGTGGGCAACCTCGGCGCTCGATGAGGGCCAGGTCAGCCGGCTGAGCCGACTGTGGTTCGAGGCGCTGTCCGGCATCTGCGCGCACGTCAGTGCAGGCGGCGGCGGACTGACGCCCTCCGATATCGCACCCGCGCGCCTGACCCAGCAGCAGCTGGATGAGCTCCATAACCAGTACAGGATCGCCGATGTTCTACCGCTGAGTCCCCTGCAGCACGGGCTTCTGTTCCATACCGACAGTGCGCAGGTCACCGATGATGTGTATGCGGTGCAGCTGGACATCACCGTTACTGGGCCCCTCGATGCTCGCCGCCTGCACGAGGCGGTGCTGACGGTGGCCAACCGGCATCCGAACCTGGCTGCCACGTTCTGTGCCCAGTTCGAAGAGCCGGTACAGATCATTCCGGTCGATCCCGACGTGCCCTGGCGGTATCTCGATCTCGTTACGGGCGATGTGGGCATCGACGAGCAGCTCGACACCGTGTGCGCCGCGGAACGCGCCGCGGTCTGCGATCTTGCCCACCAGTCGGCCTTCCGGGGGGCACTGGCCCGGACTGCCGAAGACCGCCACCGGTTTGTGCTCACCTTTCACCACATCGTCGTGGATGGCTGGTCGCTGCCGATCCTCCTGCAGGAGATCTTCGCCAGCTACTACGGTCAGCCGTTATCGGCCGCAGCTCCGTACCGCAACTTCATCAATTGGCTGGTCAGTCGAGACCGCGAGGCCGCCCGGATGGCCTGGGGCGAAGTACTGGCCGGCTTCGAGAACCCGACCATGGTGGGTCCCCCTGATCGGTTGGGGCGCGGCAAGCGAGATGTCGCGTCGTTCCGGGTGCCAGATCCGACCACGCGAGCCGTCGGCGACTTGGCGCGCGCTCACCACACCACGGTCAGCACGGTGTTGCAAGGCGCATTCGCGCAGTTGCTGAGTTCATTGACCGGTCAGCACGATGTCGCCTTCGGGACAGCGGTTTCGGGGCGTCCGGACGAAGTGGTCGGCGCGGACTCGATGGTGGGTCTGTTGATCAACACGGTCCCGGTGCGGGCGACGATCACGCCGGCCACCAACACAGCAGATTTGCTCGAACAATTGCAGAACGCTCACAACCGCACCCTGGAACACCAGCACCTCGCGCTCAACGAGATACATCGGCTCACCGGGCACGACCAGTTGTTCGACACCTTGTTCGTCTACGAGAACTACCCGGTCGACACCGCTGCGCTGGAAGCGGACCACGAGTTGGCCATCCCGGATTTCGCGAGTCGCGAATACAACCACTATCCGCTGACGGTGCAAGCGATTCCGGGTGACGAGCTGGGCCTTCGCGTCGAGTACGACACCGACGTGTTCGACGCTCAGGACATCCACGTCCTCATCGACCGGCTCGAACGGCTCTTGGTGACGATGACGGCCGATCCCAAACGGCCGCTCTCGTCGGTGGACTTGCTCGCTTCCGGTGAGTACGCCCGCCTCGACGAGATCGGTAACCGGGCTGTCTTGACCAAACCGGTAGGCCGGGGATCGTCCATCCTCGACGTTTTCTCAGCGCGCGCGGGGGAGACGCCAAACGCGGTCGCGTTGGTGTGCGGTGACCGATCGTTGACCTATCGAGAACTCGAGCTCGCGGCCAACCGGTTGGCGCACCTGCTTGCCGACCGGGGGGCGGGTCCGGGACAGTACGTCGCGCTCTTGTTCAACCGGTCCGCTGAGGCGGTCGTCGCGATCCTGGCGGTGCTCAAGACCGGCGCGGCGTATCTGCCGATCGATCCGACATTGCCGTCGGCCCGCATCGATTTCATCGTTGGAGATGCGGCACCGTTGGCCGCCGTCACCACCGCCGACTTGGCTGATCGGCTGGAAGACCACGATTTACTGGTAGTGGACTTCAACGATCCGGCCGTCGCCCATCAGCCCAGCACTGCGCCCCCTCCACCGGCGCCTGACGATGTCGCATACGTGATTTACACGTCCGGCACCACCGGCAATCCCAAGGGTGTGGCAGTCACCCACCGCAACGTCACCCAATTGCTGGCGTCTCCGGACGTGGGCCTACCGCCCGTTGGAGTGTGGGCGCAATGCCACACCCTGGCCTTCGACGTCTCGGTGTGGGAGATCTTCGGTGCTCTTCTGCGCGGAGGGCGCCTGGTTGTGCTACCCGAAGACGTAACGCGAGCTCCGGAGAGCTTCCAAGACGTGCTGACGACGGAGAAGGTCGACGTGCTTACGGAGACTCCGTCTGCTGTCAGTGTGCTCTCTCCTGAAACGCTGGAATCAGTCGCGCTGGTGGCTGTCGGCGAGGCTTGTCCACCCGAGGTCGTGGATCGGTGGGCTCCGAACCGGCTGATGATCAACGCATACGGCCCGACCGAGACAACGATGTGTGTCGCGATCAGTGCACCGCTGACGCCTGGGACGGAAGCGGTGCCGATCGGCTCACCGGTGGCCGGGGCTGCACTATTCGTTTTGGACAACTGGTTGCGTCCGGTGCCGCAAGGCGTGGTCGGTGAACTGTATGTGGCAGGCGCTGGCCTGGCTAGTGGGTATGTGCGACGCCTGGGGCTGACTGCATCGCGATTTGTGGCGTGCCCGTTCGGAGCACCGGGCACACGGATGTACCGGACCGGCGATCTGGTGTATTGGCGCCCCGACGGGCAACTGGTTTACCTGGGGCGCGCGGATGAGCAGGTCAAGATCCGCGGTTACCGCATCGAACTCGGTGAGGTGCAGGCGGCATTAGCTGCACTCGATGGCGTCGAGCAGGCTGCGGTGGTCGCCCGCAAGGACCGTCCGGGCGACAAGCGCCTGGTGGGCTATGTGACCGGCACCGCCGATCCGACCGCCATCCGTACAGCTCTGATCGACCGGTTGCCGGCCTACATGGTGCCCGCAGCGGTCGTCGTGCTGGACGCCCTGCCGCTGACGGTCAACGGCAAACTCGACACCCGCGCCTTGCCGGCGCCCGAATACAGCGACTCCAACCGTTACCGCGCCCCAGCCACCCTCACCGAAGAGATCTTGACCGGCATTTATGCCCAAGTCCTCGGTGTGGATCACGTGGGAGTCGACGACTCGTTCTTCGATCTCGGTGGCGATTCGCTGTCGGCGATGCGCCTGATCGGTGCTCTCAATACCAGCCTGGATGCCAGTTTGTCGGTGCGCACATTGTTCGAGGCGCCCACGATTGCTCAACTGGCGCCGCGCATCGGCGTCGAGCAAACGGGGTCAGAACCGCTGACGGCAGTCGAGCGACCCGCTATGGTCCCATTGTCATTCGCCCAGAATCGGCTGTGGTTCCTGGATCAGTTGCAGGGTCCGTCACCGGTCTACAACTTGGCGGTGGGGCTCAGGCTGGGCGGACGCCTTGACGCAGAAGCACTGCGGGAGGCGCTGACAGATCTCGTAGGTCGTCACGAATCGCTGCGCACGGTTTTTCCCGCGGCGGACGGGATACCTCAGCAGTCTGTGGTTCCAATTGAGCGCGCCGATTTCGGATGGCAGATCGTCGATGCCGTCGGCTGGTCGGCGGAGCGGCTGGACGAGAGCATCGCCGCGGTAGTGCGTGCCCCGTTTGACCTCACCACTGATATTCCGTTGCGGGCGAGGCTCTTTCGCATCGACGAGGATGAGCACGTGCTCGTGGCGGTGGTGCATCATATCGCCGCCGACGGCTCGTCGGTCACGCCGATGGTAAGTGATCTGTCGGTGGCGTACGCCGATCGGTGTGCGGGCCGGGCCCCTGCGTGGAAGCCGTTGGCGGTGCAGTATGTCGACTACACACTGTGGCAGCGAACGCAACTGGGTGATATCGATGACCCGGAGAGTCGCATCGCCACTCAGGTCGATCACTGGGTGGACGCTTTGGCGGGGATGCCCGAGCGGCTCGAGTTGCCCACCGATCGACCCTATCCTCCGGTGGCCGATTACCGCGGTGCCCGAGTGAGGATCGAATGGCCGGCGCAGCTGCAGCAGCAGGTTGCTTCGGTGGCTCGCGAGCACAGCGCGACCAGTTTCATGGTGATGCAGGCGGCGTTGGCCGTCCTCCTGTCGAAGGTCAGCGCGAGTTCTGATGTGGCCGTAGGGTTCCCGATCGCCGGCCGCCGAGACCCGGCTCTTGACGGCTTGATCGGCTTTTTCGTCAACACCTTGGTACTGCGGGTGGACCTTGCCGGCGATCCGAGCGTGGCTGAGTTGCTCGACCAGGTGCGGACGAGGAGCCTCGTGGCGTTCGAGCACCAGGATGTGCCCTTTGAGGTGCTGGTGGATCGACTCAAGCCGACCCGCTCCCTGACTCACCACCCGCTGGTACAGGTCATGTTGGCATGGCAGAACGACAGTGCGGAAACCGAGTTGCGGTTGGGTGATCTGGATGTCACGCCGCTGGAGACGGACACTCAAGCAGCTCGGGTCGACATGACCTTCTCGCTGGCCGAACAGTGGGACAAAGCCGGTGAGGCCATGGGGATCTCCGGCGTAGTGGAGTTCCGTACCGACGTATTCGATGCGGCCAGCATCGAGGTGCTCATCGAGCGGTTCGAGCGCGTGTTGGTGGCAATGACCACCGACCCCACCTGTGCTCTGTCGTCGGTTGATGTGCTCGGCCGCGCTGAGCAAGCGTGGTTAGACGGGGTCGGCAACAGGCCGGTGTTGACCGCGCCGGAGACGGCGTCTGTGTCAATACCGGTTCTGTTTGACGCGCAGGTTGCACGTAGCCCGGAAGCGTTGGCTCTCAGCTGCGAGCACCGGTCGATGACTTACCGGGAACTCGACGAGGCAGCGAACCGGTTGGCACACGTGTTGGTCGGCCGAGGGGCGGGACCCGGTAAATGTGTTGCTTTGTTGTTGTCGCGGTCGGCCGAGGCGGTCGTCGCAATGTTGGCGGTTCTGAAATCCGGGGCGGCGTATCTGGCTATCGATCCGGGCATGCCGGAGGCGCGGATCAGGTTCATGATGGAAGACGCGGCGCCTCTGGCCGTGATCATCAACGCCGAATCTGCCGATCTCCTCTTGGGATTGGACGTGCCTGTCATCGATCTGAATGATCCTGTGATCGGCACGTACCCTTGCGATGGCTTGCCGGCTCCGGCGCCCGAGGACGTCGCCTACGTTATTTACACCTCGGGTACGACGGGGGTGCCCAAGGGCGTCGCCGTCGGGCATCGCAACGTGTCCCGCTTGCTGGAGTCCCTCGACGCCGGAATGGAACTCGCGAACCAGGTGTGGTCGCAGACTCATTCGTTGGCGTTCGACTTCTCGGTCTGGGAGATCTTCGGTGCGCTGCTGCGTGGCGGGCGCCTGGTGGTGGTGCCCGATGCGGTGGTCCGCTCACCAGAAGATCTCCACGCTCTGCTGGTCGCTGAGCGAGTCAGTGTGTTGAGCCAGACTCCTTCGGCCTTCTATGCGCTACAAGCCGCTGATGCATTAGCGCCCTCTACGGGGGATCAACTACAGCTTCAGACAGTCGTGTTCGGTGGAGAAGCGCTGGAGCCTCAGAGGCTTCGGGCCTGGCTTGATGATCACCCGCAATCACCTCGGCTGATCAACATGTACGGCATCACAGAAACGACGGTGCATGCCTCCTTCAGGGAAATCGTCGCGAACGACGTCGATGGCGCGATCAGCCCGATTGGGGAGCCGTTGGCGCACCTGGGCTTCTTCGTGCTCGACGGTTGGTTGAATCCCGTGCCGCCGGGGGTGGCCGGCGAGTTGTATGTAGCGGGCGCCGGGCTGGCGTACGGGTATGTGGGCCGCGCGTCGTTGAGCGGAACGCGCTTCGTGGCGTGCCCGTTTGGCGGACTAGGTACGCGGATGTATCGGACCGGGGACCTGGTGCGGTGGGGGGGCGATGGGCAGCTGCAATACGTGGGGCGTGCCGATGAGCAGGTCAAGATCCGGGGGTACCGGATCGAGCTCGGTGAGGTCCAAGCCGCGTTGGTCGGCTGTGATGGGGTGGACCAGGGGGTGGTCATCGCCCGTGAAGACCATCCCGGAGACAAGCGCCTCGTCGGATACATCACTGGGACCGCAGATTCAGCCCAGGTCCGCGCCGCCCTCGGCGAGCGGCTGCCTGCCTACATGGTTCCGGCGGCGGTGGTGGTGCTTGACGCGCTGCCGTTGACACCCAACGGCAAGCTCGACAAGCGGGCCCTGCCTGCACCCGAGTATTCCGAGGCAGATCGCTACCGCGCCCCCTCGAGCCCGACCGAAGAGATCATGGTCATTGCTTTTGCCAGCGTGCTCGGTTTGCCGAGAGTCGGAGTCGATGACTCGTTCTTTGAACTCGGCGGCGATTCGTTGTCAGCGATGCGGGTGATTGCTGCGGTCAACAAATCCTTGGGTGCTGGTCTCGCGGTGCGTGATTTGTTCGAGGCCCCCACCGTCGCACTGTTGGCGTCCCGTGTTGCCGGCGGTTCCGCCGGGTTGGAGCCGGTGTCGGCCGTCCAGCGACCGGCGGTGATTCCGTTGTCGTTCGCGCAGAATCGGTTGTGGTTCATCGACCAATTGCAAGGCCCCTCACCGGTTTACAACATGGTGGTCGCGTTGCGGCTATCTGGGTCCTTGGATGTCGAATCGCTGCGGCTGGCGCTGAACGACGTGGTGGGCCGGCATGAGTCGCTTCGCACGTTGTTTCCGACCGTTGACGGCATACCCCGGCAGGTGGTCGTGCCGCCCCAACAGGCGCAGGTGGGTTGGCAGCTTATCGATGCGGTTGGGTGGCTTGACAGCCGGTTGGGCGACGCCATCGACTCCGTGGTGCGTCAACCGTTTGACCTGAAGGCTGAAATTCCCTTGCGAGCAACGCTTTTCCGTCTCGCCGACGATGAGTATGTCATGGTGGGCGTGCTACACCATATCGCCGCTGACGGTTGGTCGATCACGCCGTTGGTGACTGACCTCGGGGTGGCGTACAACTCCCGGTGCGCGGGTCAGGCGCCCGCCTGGGCAGATCTGCCGGTGCAGTATGTCGATTACACACTGTGGCAGCGGGCGCAGTTCGGCGATCTCGAGGATCCTGACAGCCCGATCGGCGCGCAGCTGGCCTACTGGGAAGAGGCTTTGGCAGGGATTCCTGAGCGGGTCGATCTTCCTACGGACCGGCCCTACCCGCCGGTGGCGGATTACCGCGGGGCCAGCGTGTCCGTGCACTGGCCGGCTGAGGTACAGCAACGGGTCAGCGCGGTTGCTCGTGAACACAACGCCACCAGTTTCATGGTGGTGCAGGCTGCGTTGGCGGTGTTGTTGGGCAAGCTCAGCGCGAGTTCTGATGTGGCCGTCGGGTTCCCGATCGCTGGACGGCGGGATCCGGCGCTCGAGAGCCTGGTTGGTTTCTTCGTCAACACGCTGGTGTTGCGGGTTGATCTGGCGGGGGACCCCACGGTGGGCGAACTGCTGGGGCAGGTACGGCAGTGTGGCCTGGCTGGATTTGAGCATCAGGACGTGCCGTTCGAGGTTTTGGTCGATCGGCTCAATCCGAACCGGTCCCGCGCTCATGAGCCGTTGGTCCAGGTGTTGTTGGCCTGGCAGAACTTCGCTGGGCCACATCGCGGCCGTGGCACGGATCTGGCGTTGGGGAATGTGAAGGTCACCCCGCTGCCGGCCGAGACTCACACCGCGCGTATGGATTTGACGTTCTCGCTGTCGGAGCACTGGAGCGAGGACGGTCAGCCGGCCGGGATCAATGGGGCGGTTGAGTTCCGGACCGACGTGTTCGACGCCGCCAGCATCGACGCTCTCATCGAGCGATTTGAGCGGGTCCTGTTGGCGATGACCGACGATCCGGCTCGCCGACTGTCATCGCTCGATGTTCTCGATTCGGCGGAACACGCTCAACTTGACGCGCTCGGTCATCGGGCGGTCCTGAGTGCACCGTCACCGCCGGCAGTGTCGATCCCGGTGTTGTTCGGCGCGCAGGTGGCGCGTCATCCAGAGGCGTTGGCGTTGACCTTCGAGGGCCGCTCGTGGACGTATCTGGACCTCGATGAGGCCGCCAACCGCTTAGCGCATCTGTTGGTGGCTCACGGTGCTGGACCCGGTGAGCGGGTGGCGCTGCTGGTGAACCGGTCAGTTGATGCGGTTGTTGCGGTGTTGGCGGTGCTCAAGACGGGGGCGGCCTACGTGCCGATCGACCCGGCCCATCCTGATACGCGCATCGCGGTCATCCTCGCCGACGCAGCGCCGGTCTCGATGGTCACCACGACCGACCTGCGCCCGCGGCTGGACGCGGGTGCGGTGCCAGTCGTCGAGGTCGACGACCCTCGCATCAACACCTACCCCAGCACCGGTCTGCCGGTACCGACCGCGGACGACTTCGCCTACATCATCTACACCTCAGGAACCACCGGGGTGCCCAAGGGCGTTGCAGTCACTCACCGCACCGTGACTCAGCTGTTCGAGTCGCTGGATACCGACCTGAAGCTGACGGATCAGGTTTGGTCGCAATGGCATTCGTTGGCGTTCGATGTCTCGGTGTGGGAGATCTTCGGGGCGCTGTTGCACGGTGGACGCTTGGTGGTTGTGCCGGAGTCGGTAGCAGGTTCGCCGGATGACTTGCACGCCTTGCTGATTGCCGAACGAGTCAGTGTCTTGAATCAGACTCCATCGGCGGTGGCGGTGCTGTCGCCCGACGGTCTGGAGTCGGTTGCACTGGTGGTGGCCGGTGAGGCGTGCCCGCCCGAGGTGGTGGATCGCTGGGCGCCCGGCCGGTTGATGATCAACGGCTACGGGCCAACCGAAACGTGGTACACGTCTTTCAGCGCACCGTTACGCGCGGGTTCGGGGACGGTGCCCATTGGCATCCCGGTGCCCGGCGCTGCTTTCTTCGTTCTCGATGCGTGGTTGCGCCCAGTTCCCGTGGGGGTGGTCGGCGAGTTGTACGTAGCCGGGCGCGGTCTGGCGTGCGGTTACGTGGGCAGGGGTTCGTTGACGGGGTCGCGATTCGTCGCGTGTCCGTTCTCCGGCGCCGGGGAGCGGATGTATCGCACCGGAGATCTGGTGTCGTGGGCACCCGATGGGCAACTGCGGTATGTCGGCCGCGCCGATGAGCAGGTCAAGATTCGCGGCTATCGCATCGAGATCGGCGACATCCAGGCCGCATTGGCCGACTGCGATGGGGTCGAACATGCGGCGGTCATCACCCGCGAGGACCGCCCTGGTGACAAACGGCTGGTTGGCTATATCACCGGGGGCGCTGAACCGGCACAAATCCGCTCGGTGCTGGCCGAGCACTTGCCGGACTACATGGTGCCGGTCGCGGTGGTGGTGCTTGACGCGCTGCCATTGACGGTCAACGGCAAACTCGACCGACGCGCCCTGCCCCCACCCGATTACACCGATCTCGATCGGTATCGCGCCCCGTCCACGCCGAACGAGGAGATCCTGGCCGCCATCTACGCCCAGGTGTTGGGGTTGGAGCGGGTCGGTGTGGATGACTCGTTCTTCGAGTTGGGCGGGGACTCGTTGTCGGCGATGCGGGTGATCGCCGCTGTCAACAAGTCTTTGAACGCAGGTCTCTCGGTGCGTGCTTTGTTTGAGGCGCCCACGGTGGCGGGGTTGGCGCCACGAATCGGGGCTGACGAGGGGTTGGCGCCGCTGGTGCCCGTGGAGCGTCCGGCGGTGGTGCCGTTGTCGTTTGCCCAGAACCGGTTATGGTTCCTGGACCAGTTGCAGGGGCCCTCTGCGGTCTACAACTTGGCAGTCGCGTTGCGGTTGGACGGACGCTTGAGTGCAGAAGCGTTGGGCGCCGCCCTGATTGATGTGGTGGACCGCCACGAGAGTTTGCGCACGCTGTTCCCCGCCCCGGACGGGGTTCCCCAGCAGTCGGTGATGCCGGTAGAGCGGGCCGAAGTCGGCTGGCAGGTCGTTGATGCCACCGGATGGCCGGCAAGCCAGCTGGAGGAGGCTGTCGGGGCGGTGGCGCGTCGCCCGTTTGATCTAGCCGCTGAGATTCCGTTGCGGGCAACGCTTTTCCGGCTTGCCGAGGATGCGCATGTGTTGGTGGCGGTGGTGCATCATATCGCCGCTGACGGCTGGTCGATCGCTCCGTTGGTGGGTGATTTGAGTGCGGCGTATGCCGCCCGATGCGCGGGTGAAGCCCCGGGCTGGGCACCGCTACCGGTGCAGTATGTCGATTACTCCCTGTGGCAGCGCGCCCAACTCGGTGAGTTGACCGATCGGGATAGCCCGATCGCTGCGCAGTTGACGTACTGGCAAGAGGAATTGGCCGGTATGCCTGAGCGGGTGCAGTTGCCCACGGATCGGCCTTATCCGCCGGTGGCCGATTATCGCGGCGACAAGGTGGCGGTGCAGTGGCCGGCGCAGGTGCAGCAGGGTGTTTCGCGGTTGGCCGGTGAGCACGGCGCGACCAGTTTCATGGTGATGCAGGCGGCTTTGGCGGTGTTGTTGGCCAAGCTGAGCGCGAGTTCTGATGTGGCGGTGGGTTTCCCGATCGCTGGGCGGCGTGATCGGGCGCTTGATGAGTTGGTGGGCTTTTTCGTCAACACGTTGGTGTTGCGCGTCGAGATGACCGCCGACGCGACGGTCGCTGAGGTGTTGGAGCAGGTGCGTGCGCGCAGCCTGGCCGCGTTCGAGCATCAGGATGTGCCGTTCGAGGTGCTGGTAGAGCGGCTCAACCCGGTCCGCGCGCTCAATCATCACCCGTTGGTGCAGGTGTCGTTGGCTTGGCAGAACAATGCTGCCGGTGATCTGCGCCTCGGTGATGCGGAGGTCACCCCGATGTCTGCCGACACCCACACCGCCCGCATGGACCTGACGTTCTCTTTGGGTGAGCAGTGGACCGAGGCCGGTGAGCCCGGCGGTATCAGCGGACACGTCGAGTTCCGTACCGATGTGTTCGATGCGGCCAGCGTCGAGGCGTTCGTTGAGCGGTTGCAACGGATATTGGCGGCAATGACGGCTGACCCGTCACGGCGGTTGTCGTCGATCGATGTGCTCGATCGGGACGAGCACGCCCGGTTGGAAAGCTGGGGGAATCGCTCGGTGCTGGCGGCCCCGGGACCGTCGGCGGTGTCAATTCCTGACTTGTTCGCTGCTCAGGTCGACCGTACGCCGGAGGCGGTGGCATTGACCTGCCAGGGCCGTTCGTGGACGTATCGCGAACTCGATGAGGCTTCGAATCGCTGGGCACACCTGCTGGCCAGTCGCGGGGTGAGGCAAGGACAGCGGGTGGCGTTGTTGGTGGAGCGCTCGGCCGAGGCGGCCGTGGCGATGCTGGGGATGCTCAAGTGCGGAGCGGCTTACGTGCCGATCGACCCGGCGCACCCGGACGCGCGGATCGAGTTCGTGCTCGACGACGCCGCCCCGGTCGCCGCGCTCACTACCGCCGAGCTGGCTCACAGATTGGCCAGCCGTCAGCTCGTGGTGATCCGTCTCGACGACCCCGCCGTCGATAGCCAGCCCAGCACCGCAGTTACAGCGGATGAGCCGGCGCCGGACGATGTCGCGTACCTGATCTACACCTCGGGCACCACCGGTGTACCAAAGGGTGTGGTCACCACTCATCACAACGTCACCCAGCTGCTGCTGCAGTTGGGCCGCTACCTGCCGGTGACCGGGGTGTGGACGCAGTGTCATTCCTATGGGTTCGACACTTCGGTGTGGGAGACGTGGGGTCCGCTGCTGAACGGCGGCAAGGTGGTGGTGGTGCCCGACACGGTGACCCGCTCGGCGGAGGACCTGCACTCGGTGCTTGTCGCCGAACAGGTCAATGTGCTGACCCAGACACCATCGGCGGCGGGGATGCTCGCAGTCGAGGGGTTGGAGTCCACGGCGTTGGTGGTCGCCGGTGAGGCGTGTCCGCCGGAGTTGGTGGATCGGTGGGCGCCGGGGCGGGTGATGATCAACGCTTTCGGGCCGACCGAGACGACGATGGTAGTGATGCTCAGCGCGCCGCTGAGGGCGGGGCAGGGGGCGCCGCCGATCGGTGCGCCGGTACCGGGGGCGGCGTTGTTCGTGCTCGATGGCTGGTTGCGAGAGGTGCCGGTCGGGGTCGTCGGTGAGTTGTATGTGGCTGGCGAGGGTCTGGCGTGCGGGTACCTCGGCCGGGCTGCGTTGACCGCATCGCGGTTTGTGGCGTGTCCGTACGGGAATCCGGGGGTACGCATGTATCGCACCGGGGATCTGGTGTCCTGGGGCCCGGATGGACAGTTGCGATATGTGGGCCGTGTCGATGAGCAGGTCAAGATCCGCGGGTATCGCATCGAGCTTGGCGAAGTCCAAGCGGTGCTGGCCGGATGTGGCGGAGTAGATCAGGCGGTGGTGATCGCCCGTGAGGATCGTCCCGGCGGCAAGCGTCTGGTGGGCTATGTAACCGAGTCGGCGGGCGGGGTGGTGAATCCGAACGATGTCCGAGCGACCTTGGCCGAGCAGTTGCCGCGTTATATGGTGCCGGCCGCCGTCGTCGTTCTCGACGCGTTTCCGTTGACAGTCAACGGGAAGCTCGACACCCGCGCGCTGCCGGCGCCTGAATACACCGAAGCCGATCGCTATCGCGCGCCGGAGAGCGCAGTCGAAGAAGTTCTGGCCGGGATCTACGCCCAGGTGTTGGGATTGGAACGGGTCGGGGTCGATGACTCGTTCTTCGAACTCGGCGGGGACAGCATCTTGTCGATGCAGGTCGTGGCCCGCGCTCGGGCGGCGGGTCTGCTGTGCCGCCCACGGGACGTGTTCGCTGAGCAGACGGTGGCACGCCTGGCCCGCGCGGCCCGGGTCATCGAGGGTGAGACCGCGGGGGCCCTCGATGCGGGTGTCGGTCCGGTGGTGGCAACCCCGATCATGCGATGGCTGCAGGGCATGGATGGTCCTGTCGATGAGTTCAACCAAACCATGGTGGTGCAAGCCCCCGTCGGACTCGGCGAGGCTGACGTGGTGGCGGTCTTGCAGGCCCTCCTGGATCGACACGCGATGTTGCGGCTGCGGGTCGACGACGATGGTGCAGGTGGCTGGGCGCTCACGGTTCCCGAGCCTGCGGCAGTGGATGCGCGAGACCACCTGAAAACCGCGGACGAATTGTCCGAGTCGGCGTTGGTGTCGGCACGGTCGCAGTTGAACCCGGCGGCCGGGCAGATGCTCAGTGCGCTGTGGGTCGCCCGTACCGGTCAGTTGGTGCTGATCATTCATCATCTGGCAGTTGACGGGGTGTCGTGGCGAATCTTGTTGGAAGACCTCAACATTGCCTGGGCCCAGCACCGCGCAGGGCAGCCGATCATCCTTCCGGAGGGTGGGACATCATTTGCCCGGTGGTCGGCGCTGCTGGCCGAGCTTGCCCGTGCGCCTGAGGTGGTTGCTCAAACCGACGCGTGGCGGCAAGTGACCGCGACCCCCGCCGCGCTGCCGACGGTGCAACCGGCGCTGGATACCTACGCGTCCGCCGGACGCTTGTCGGTGTCACTCGATGTCGAGACCACCAAGATGCTGTTGGGTGAGGTCCCGGCGGCCTTCCGTGCCGGAATCCAGGACATCTTGTTGATCGCGTTCGGGCTGGCGGCAGCGGAGTTCTCCCGTCCCGGTAATGCAACGGTCGTCATCGACGTGGAGAGCCATGGCCGCGCTGAGGAACTCTCGGCCGATGTGGACCTGTCACGCACCGTTGGCTGGTTCACGGCGCTTTACCCGGTCGCATTGGCCGTGGACGAGTTGGACTGGGACGACGTCATCGCCGGTGAGGCGGCGTTGGGGGGAATGGTCAAGGGCGCCAAAGAGCAGCTGCGTGCCCTACCCGACGGTGTGACCTATGGTCTGCTTCGCCATCTAAACCCGGACGTCAATCTGACCGGGTCAGACCCGGTGCTCGGGTTCAATTACCTGGGCCGGTTGGGTGCGTCGGCCGGCGACACCTCAGACGATATGTGGCAGATCGATCCCGAGGGATTGGCGTCGACTGGCGCGGTTGGGGCGATACCTCTGCCCTTGGCGCACACCGTGGAGCTCAACGCCGCCACCGCCGACACGGATGCCGGGCCCCAATTACACGCGGACTGGACGTGGGCCCCGTCGGCGCTGGACGCCGGTCAGGTCGGCAGACTTAGCAGGTTGTGGTTTGAGGCGCTAGCGGGCATTTGCGCGCATGTGCGCGCTGGCGGCGGCGGACTGACACCGTCCGACATCGCGCCTGCTCGGCTGAACCAGCCCGAGCTCGACGAGCTGTGCCAGCGCTATGCGGTCGCCGACGTCTTGCCGTTGACTCCGCTGCAGCAGGGGTTGCTCTTCCACGCCAGTGCTGCGCAGCGTGACGGCGACGATGTGTATGCGGTGCAACTGGATATCACCATCACCGGGCCGCTGGAGTCGCTGCGATTGCGTGACGCGGTGCAAACCGTGGTCGCCCGCCATCCCAACGTGGTAGCCCGCTTTTTCGCCCGGTCCGGCGAGCCGGTCCAGGTGATCTCCGCTGACCCGACGGTCCCGTGGCGCTATGTCGATCTAAGCGAGGGTGCGGTCGACGTCGGTGAGCAGATCCAGCGCTTATGCGCTGCGGAGCGCGCCGCCGTCTGCGACTTGGCGGATCAGCCGCCCTTCCGGATGGCATTGATCCGCACCGCCGCAGAAAGCCACCGGTTGGTGCTGACCAATCACCACATAGTGCTCGACGGTTGGTCGATGCCGATTCTGCTGCACGAAATCATTGCCATCTACTACGGTCAGCGACTGCCAGAACCCACGCCGTACCGCAGATTCATCACCTGGCTGGCCGAGCGAGACTTGCAGGCCGCGCGCGCGGCGTGGACTCAGGCGTTGGCCGGTTTTGACACCCCAACACTGGTGGCTCCCCCGGACCGGTTGGGGGTAGGGCCGCGCACAATCGCAGAGTTCCGGGTGCCGGAACAAACTACGAAAGCCCTTGGCGAGCTGGCCCGCTCACACCACACCACCCTCAGCACCGTGCTGCAGGCTGCGTGGGCCCTGCTCTTGAGCTCCGTGACAGGCAATCAGGACGTCGCGTTGGGCGCCGTGGTTTCCGGGCGGCCCGCCGAGTTGACGGGCGCGGAGACGATGGCGGGACTTCTGATCAATACGGTGCCGGTGCGCGCGCATCTCACGCCGGCTACCACTACCACCGACTTGCTAAAGCAGCTGCAGCGAACCCATAACAACACCTTTGAGCATCAGCACCTCGGGCTGTCGGATATTCATCGCCTCGCGGGCCACGAGAAGTTGTTCGACACGGTCTTCGTGTACGAGAACTACCCCATGGACAGCGCGACGTTGTCGAGCGGCCATGACTTCGCCATCACGGAGTTGAGGGCCCGTGACTACTACCATTACCCCCTTGCGGTGCAGGCTCAACCAGGGCGCGAATTGGGGCTTCACGTCCAATTCCGCACTGACATCTTCGACTTGGCCAGCATCGATGCGATGATCGAGCGGTTGCAAGGGATATTGCTGGCGATGATCGCCGATCCGGCACGGCGCCTCTCGTCGATTGACCTGATCCGTGCGGGTGAGCGCGACCGCCGCGGCCACGCTCAGCCGATGTCTACTGGTACATCGACACCGGAATACTCCGACGCCCTAGCAAACGACTCGCTGCCGACCAACCCGGTCGAGCGGCTTCTGTCGGACGTTTTCGCGGAAGTGCTGGGTGCGGACCGCGTGGGCATCGACGAGTCATTCTTCGACATGGGCGGAGATTCGCTTTCCGCGATGCGGCTGATCGCGGGCATCAACGCAGCCCTTAGCATTCAGTTGCCGGTTACCAGCCTGTTCAATGCTCCATCGGTAAGAAGCCTGCGAAAGCAGCTTGCGGATATGTCCGGCACACCGGAATAGATGGTCACCCGCGGAGACGCGGATGACTTCAGCCTTCAGTTGCGCGGAACAGGTAGTACCAGGCGGGTGAAACGCCGAACTTCTGCAACTCCGGGTTGCTGTACTTCGGCTCAACGGTGTGCAAGTGGTAGCCGTGTTGGGCGAGTATCGGTGTGTAATCAAAACCATTGACAAGATGGATGGTTTCTTCGCCCGCGCTGTCGTTGGGAACGATGAACAGGTACTCGATTTCGAGCTCTGCACACCGTCCGATCCAGTACTCGATGGCTTCGATGGCGCACTCGGAAAAGCTGTGGATATTGATCGCCAACTTGATGGTCCCTGGGGTCAGATATTTTTCTTGCTCATCGAAGGGGACGACGCATGCGCGTTCCGCGCCCTTCTTGGACAGGTAATAGGAGCAGATGAACGTCGACTCGGGAACGGCGTCGATGCAGTAGTACGTGTCTATGTTGCTCAAGGCGGTGACTGCCCGGTAGGCGAGACGGCCATAGCCGGCACCGATGTCGAGCACCTTCAATCCGGGCAGGCTTGAGACCTTCAACGTGCGCTCGAGCCACAACAACTCATTGACCGAATCCAACAGGTCACGGCTGACGACCCGCTTGTTTCCGTCGTTGTCGAAATCGCCTGTGGGATAGGTGAATACGCCGAAGTCGCCGTCTTCGGTGAATAGATCAAGCAACCCTAACCAGTCAATGGTCCTGAGAAAGAAATACGTCAGAACGTACTTCTCCGGTGTGTTGTTGGCCTGGTTCTGGAAGACATAGCAGTTGTCGCCGCGGAAGTACAGTAAATCCTCTTGCCTGACGAACCCGGGACGCCAGACGGTTGATGTGCCGATGATGTCTTGCATCGCGGCGTAGCGGTGACGCAGCGACTGCAGCTCCGAGCTGCGCTCATCGAGTGCGGCCGCGTCGCCAGGTGTCGTGCCTTGTCCTGAGTGGCTTCTGTTGCTTTGGAGCCACGCGCGTACCCACCCCCTAGCTGCTTCTCTCGGCTGCCGCGACCAGTACGAGATCAGCCATTTAGTCGCTTTCACGCGCTCACCGATGGTGATGTTCTCGCTCAACCTGGCCCCCCAGCCATCGATCTATGAATTGGCAACGCGATGCGAAGAGCACGCGTTACATCGCCTGGGGTCTCCAAAACCTTTCACCGCTGCATAGTTGCGAGCGGTGCCCCCGAGCCCGTTCGAAGCAGGTTAACTGAAAGTGACGCGGGACGGAGAGCAAACTGAACCACCGCCCTACCGCGAAAGTTTGCTCGAGTCCTGATCGGAGATTCATTCAGACTATCGATGTCGTGACTTCACCAGACACAGGGAACCAGGCGGTAGCGGACTTTCTGTGTGTAGTCGAGGTATCCATCCAGTTCCTGCTGCAGCAGCTTCTCCTCGTCCTGGATCCGAACACCGAGTGATATCCCCGCGAGGACGACGGCCAGGAGTCCCCAGTAAGACCCGAGCGCGAGGGGTGTACCAACCAACATGATCATGCTGCCGGTGTACATCGGGTGCCGCACCATCCCGTACAGACCGGTAGAGACGATCTTCTGGTCTCCCTCCACTTGGACGTTCGCTGCCGCGTAGCTGTTCTGGATCACGACCACTGTCACCAAAATCAGTCCACCGGCTACGAGGACGTTGCCGACCACACAGACCGCAGTTGGTACATGGGACCAACCAAAGCGATGGTCAAAGCCGCTGACCAGGAACGCTGCGGGCACGGACGACAACCAGCCGACGATGAGAACCTTTTGAACTACTCGGGTCTCTGCGGTCGCCCCACGCATACGACGCTCGAACGCATCGGGGTTCGTCCTCAACAAGTAGATGCTCGGAATCCATCCCGCAAGGTTGAATACCGCCAGGAAGATCCACGCTTCCCAGTAGTCGAACGTGCCTGCTGCCAGAAAGAGGAGCAACCCGAGCGCCACGGATTCAGCAAACTTAATCGCCAACCTTCTGGAAGTGAGTTTCACAGGCCCTCCTCGACGTGCGCACGTTACCGTACGCTACAGCGAACTTCGAAGCCGGCCGAAGCAGCTACTGCAAGGGGAGTTGGGGCGCCGGTCGGATATCCCACCGGTTCAGCAGCAGCAGGAGCGGTTCTGGTTCGGGTAATCCGTTAGCGGTCGTCGCAGGCGCAAGGTGTGACGGGTTGCTGCCATTGCGAGACCAAGATCAGATTCGAGTCCGTACGTTTTCCCCCTCGGCCTAACCTAGGGTGCGCGTTTCAGTAGTGGTTGACACCTGCCGCTAAAGTTTGCCAGTTTGACCACGCCATGTATGTGAAGATGCATGACGTGATGGAAGCTTCAAATCGGCGCGGTGGCGTGACCTCGTATGACGCCGTAGCCGTTGATCCTGAAGGAGGGCTGCTGAGGCGGCGGCCCGTAAAGGCAGGGTTTCGCCAAGACGTCGAGGGTTTGCGTGCTGTCGCAGTGTTGGCCGTTGTCCTCTTCCACGCTGCGGTGCCCGGTGTAGGTGGTGGCTTCGTGGGCGTGGACGTGTTCTTCGTCATCTCGGGCTTCCTCATCACCGGGCTGTTGTGGCGCGAGGTGAGTTCCAGCGGCAAGGTCCGGCTACGCCGTTTCTACGGAGCGCGCGCCCGCCGACTACTACCAGCCTCGGCCGCGGTAGGTATTGTCACCGCGATTGCATCGGCCTTTTTGCTTCCACCCTTGCAGGTCCAGGGCGTCATGCTCGACGGCATCGCGAGCGCACTCTACGTCAGCAACTTTTGGTTCATCCTGCAATTGCAGAACTACTTCGACCCCAACCTCCTGACGCCGTACGAGCATTACTGGTCGTTGGGCGTCGAGGAGCAATTCTATTTTGTGTGGCCGGCTCTAATCGTAGGTACGGCCTGGGTCATGCGGCGTGCACGGCGACGCCTGAAGGGTCCCGCCAAGGCGTCGACGAAACCGTTTCTGGTCGTCCTCGTCCTTGTCGCGGCAGCGTCGCTTGCGTTGGCGGCGACGACCACGTTCCTGCTGCCGTCGGTGGCATTTTTTTCGCTGTTCACGCGTGCATGGCAACTTGCAGTGGGCGGATTAGTAGCGCTTACGGTCAGTCAATGGCGCCGACTACCAAGGAAGTTCGCGGCCATCGCTGGATGGGGCGGGCTCGCCATGATCCTGCTGGCGTGCACCCTGCTCAGTAAGAACACTCCCTATCCTGGTGTCGCCGCGCTGTTGCCGACGCTGGGCACGGCCTTGGTGATCGGTGCTGGCTGCTCCGTGCCCTCTCAGGGATGCGGTCGATTCCTGGCGTGGTCGCCGATGCAAGCGATCGGCAGAGTGTCTTACTCCTGGTACCTCTGGCATTGGCCTGTGTTGCTGTTCGCTCCGCTCCTCATGGGTCATCCACTCGGGCTGGCAGGCCGGCTGACAGCGGTGCTGGTCTCCGGCGGGCTGGCGGTGCTCACACTGCATCTGATTGAGAATCCGTTGCGGTTTGCCGCTCCCATGCGCAGATCTCCCGCTAAAAGCCTCGCGCTCGGCGGTGTCGCCACCGCGGCCGCGGTGACGGTCTGCGTGGCCGTGATGGTGTCGGTGCCTTCGCCGGTTGGCCGCGGTTCACCAGCCGCACCCCTGACCGATACTGTGGCGTTTCCTCCCGCCGGCCAGAACAGACAAGCGTACGACGCGGCGGTAGATGAGACGTTCGCGAGAGTTCAGGCCGAAGTGGCTGCAACTGCCGACCTGAAAGCCGTTCCGTCGAACCTCAATCCGCCGCTTGCCGACGCGGTAGACGAGGCTCAAGGCATGATCCGTAGCGGCTGCTTGCGCACATTCTTCCAAGTCGGACAGCCGGACTGCGCGGCCGGCGACACCGCCTCCACGACAACGGTTGCCCTGGTTGGCGATTCGAACGCGACGATGTGGAGTCCAGCGTTCGATGAGGTTGCTTCGCAGAAGGGTTGGCGGCTCGAGACTCTGAGCACACAGGGCTGCCCACCGATGGAGTTGCCGATCACTGGACCCGTCCGTCAGATGCTATACGCCAATTGCACGCAATGGCGCGGCGAGGTCATTGACCAGTTGAGCGCCAAGCATCCAAGGCTCGTGATATTGAGCATCTGGCGGGGTTACGGCGGTTCTGGACTGGGTTGGGAACCCGGGTTCACCTCATATGCTCCGGAGTGGATGGAGAGCATGACTCGCCTCGTGCGGCAGCTTCGTAGTAGTACGGGTGCGGAGGTTCTGGTGCTCGGCCCCATCCCGAACCCGCACTCGATGGTGTCGATCTGCCTGTCCGGCCATCTCGATGATGCGACGGCCTGCTCGGCTCCTCGGTCGAGCGCGGTGAACGAAGTCGGCATCGCCGGTGAATCTGCCGCCACCAGAGCTGGCGGAGGCCACTATGTCGACGTCACGGACTTGTTCTGCACCGCTGACCGCTGCCCTGTCATCGTTGGCGACACCCTCGTGTACTCCGACCAGACCCACGTCACAGCTGCTTATTCGCGGTTCTTGGCACCGGTAATGGGATTGCTTGCCGACCGCGCGCTTGCGCCCAGTTGAGCGTCCGCCATGACAGCGACCGCCAAGAAGACGAACCGTAATCTCTCGACCACGAGGTTGGCTATGTTCACCTCAATTCGGCCGCGGATTGTGTCGGCAAGAATGCCACCTATACGGGTGTGAACTCGGTCGGCTCAGTGGTGAGTATGCTTTGGGACGGTTTTACTGATATCGATCTATATTGACTGGGAGAACTATGAGCGTCAATCCTTTCGACGACGAGAACGGCAGCTTTTTCGTCTTGGTCAACGATGAGGAGCAGCACAGTCTTTGGCCGACTTTCGCCGATGTGCCGCCGGGTTGGCGTGTCGTTTTCGGTGAAGCGGATCGGGCTGCCTGCCTGGACTATATCGAGCAGAACTGGCCTGATATCCGTCCGAAGAGTCTGCGCGACAGGCTGGCGTCAGGCGGCACGTCTGATGACTGAGCCGGTCGGGCTGAAGCCGACCGACGTCCAACCTGTGAAGACCAGGTTCTAGGGAACGGCGGACCGATAGGAGCAGAGCCGACGCCGCTTTCGACCCTTTGAATCCGGCGTTTGCAGAGATTCCGAGGTTTGAAATCTCTGTTCGACCACGGCGACGCACCGTCGCCGATGATTGGACAATGTCCTGCTTCTTCGGCGATGGCAAGCGCCATCGAGCGACTGAACTATCCGGCGGAAAGTAAGCGGATCGCCCATCACCCGCAGAGGCTAACGACCCACGGCCGAGTTGACCCTCGTTCCCGAGCGCAATCTCTCCGATCGATGTTTTCCCACACAGGAGCCGACATCACCTCCGTCGCAACGCTCCGAAGCAAGCAACCGAGATCGGATCAAGCCGACACTTTGACCTCTTTGGGTTCCGCGGGCGTCAGCTTCTCGGACAGCATGGTCGCCAAATCGCGAATGGTCGTCGTCATATTCGTCGACGTGATGCGAAGCCCCGTTTCGGTCTCGATCCGCGTGCGCAGTTCGAGGGCCCCCAGCGAGTCCATGCCGTACTCGGCAAGCGGACGGTCTGGGTCGACGTTGCGCCGCAGGATCAAGCTGACCTGATCGGAGATCAAGCGCCGCAGCAGGGCGGGCCACTCCTCAACGGGGAGCTCGTCGAGTTCTGCACGGAACTTGCTTGAGCCCGCGGTGCCTTGTCCGGTGTTGCGGAACGCCTCGGCGAACGGGCTGTGCTGCGCGAACGCGGTCAACCACGGGGTCCCCATGATGGGCGCGTAGCCGGTGTAGGCGCGGTCGTGACGCAGCATCGCCTCGAACGCGTACGCCCCTTCGTCGGGTGTGATGGCAACGCCCGTGCCCTCCGCCAGTGCGGTGGCCGCACCGATTTCTCCCCAGGCGCCCCATGCAATCGCCGTGGCCGGAAGACCTTGTACATGTCGCCAATGGGTGAACGCATCGAGCCAGCTGTTGGCCGCGGCGTACGCGCCCTGGCCCGGCGAGCCCACCAGCGCGGCTGCCGACGAGAACGAGCAGAACCAGTCCAACGGTTGATCCGCGGTCGCCGCGTGCAGATTCCACGCGCCGTATACCTTTGGCGCCCAGTCCCGTTCGATGAGCTCCTCGGTGATGTTCGTCAGCGTGGCGTCCTCGATGACGGCGGCGGCATGCAGCACCCCGCGCACCGGCAGCCCGGTCGAAATAGCTGTTGCCACTACGCGTTCTGCCGTTTCGGGTCGGGTGATATCCCCGCACTCCACCACGACGTCGGCACCGATCGAACGGATGAGCTCGATGGTTTCCAGTGTCTTCCGGTTGGGTTGCGAACGCGAGGTGAGCACGATGCGCCCGCAGCCGCCGGCGGCCATCTTCTCGGCCAGGAACAACCCAAGACCGCCCAGACCGCCTGTGATGATGTAGGAGCCGTCATCGCGGAAGGCCTGAGCCTGCTCCGGCGGCAACACCACGTTGCTGCTTCCCGCCCGCGGAATGTCGAGGATGAGCTTGCCGGTGTGCTGCGCGGCGCTCATCACCCGAATTGCGGTGGCGGCGTCGGCCAACGGATAGTGGGTGCTCTCCGGGATCGGAAGCACGCCGTCGACGGTGAGCTTGTACACCGTGTTCAACAGGTCCCGCAGCCGGTCAGGATGGCTGAACGACAGGAGCGCCAGGTCGAGGGCATGGAACGTCAGGTTGCGTCGGAACGGGAACAACCCCAGCTTGGTGTCACCGTAGATGTCACGTTTGCCGATCTCCACGAATCGTCCACCGAATGCCAGCAATTCGACGCCTGCCCTTTGGGCGGCCCCGATGACCGAGTTGAGCACGATGTCGACCCCATAGCCCTCGGTATCGCTGCGGATCTGATCGGCGAACTCGGTGCTGCGGGAGTCGTAAACATGCTTAATACCCATGTCGCGCAACCGCTGCCGACGCTGCTCACTGCCTGCCGTGGCGAAGATCTCGGCGCCTGCCGCGCGGGCGATCGCGATTGCGGCCTGGCCGACCCCGCCGGTAGCGGAGTGGATCAGCACCTTGTCTTCACTCTTGATGCGGGCCAAATCATGCAGGCCGTACCAGGCGGTTGCGGTCGCCGTGGTCACCGCGGCGGCGTCAGCGTCGGTCAACCCGGTGGGCAGAGTGACCGCGAGGTTGGCGTCGCAGGTGATGAATGTCGCCCAACAACCGTTAGGGGAGAGGCCGGCAACGTGATCGCCGACCTTGTGAGTCGTGACGTCGGGTCCTACGGCGGTCACCACCCCGGCGAAGTCGGTTCCGGGCTCTGGAAGCCGACCCTCGAACGACGGGTAGCGGCCAAATGCGACCAGCACGTCGGCGAAGTTGATACTCGACGCGGTGACCGCGACCTCGATTTCTCCGTGCCCAGGCGAAACCCGCTGGCAAGCAACGAGTTCAGCGGACTCTAGGTCCCCTGGTGTACGGATCTTCAACCGCATCCCGTCTTGCTCATGATTGACGACGGAGGTCTTCCGGTCCTCTGGGCGCAACGGAGCGGGGTATAAACGCGCCACGTACCATTGACCGTTCCGCCAAGCTGTTTCGTCTTCTTCGATCTCAGAGAGCAATTGCTGCGCCAACTGGTCAGGCTTGATGCTGGCGTCCACGTCGATCTGAGTGGCTCGCAGGTGCGGATGCTCTGTGCCGATCACTCGCACGAGCCCTCGAAGCCCGCCTAGTTCGAGGTTGGGCCGGTCCCCGGTCCCCACAGCCTGGGCGTCTCGGGTCACAACGTACAGACGCGGCGGCTCGCCAGACAGGTCCGGGAGTTCGCGGGTGATGCGGACGAGATGCTCCACATACTCGCGACTCAAACGCGGAAGCTCATTCTCGGCGCCGCCGTTCTCGGAGCCCGTGAAAACCACTACGCCCGTGAACGATCCGCCACGCAGCTGACTTCTGAGCTCTTCGGCGCTCGAGGTGTGGTCCGCATTCCGCGGCCAACACATGGCAGTGCATTGCGCACCATGCGTCTTCAGGATATCGGCCAAATTTGTAGCAACTTGGTCTGTGTTGGTTGTGCTGACCAGCAGCCAATTCCCGGCCTCGGCGTACTCAACCTCTGGCAGTGTTCGCGGTTGCCATTCGATCGTCAGCAGCCGGTCGGCCAGTATCCGTGCTTTGTTGCCCTTCTCGTCTGCTCCGGTGCCCAACTGCAGGCCCTCGACAGAGATCATGATGGTGCCGTGCTCATCGAGCACGTCGATGTCGGCCTCCACTCCGGAGACGTCGACTCTGGTCACGCGCGTCAAGCAGTAGTGCGCGTCGCGCGCAGCGGTGTACGAGCGCAGGCGACGTATACCGAGCGGGAGCCCGAGCATGCCTTCACCCAACGCCTGGACGTCGGGGTGAGCCTCGACAGATTGGAAACAAGCATCGAGCAGCGCCGGGTGCACGCCGTAAGCGCCCTGCTGCGATCGGATCTGGCGGGGAAGTGCGACCTCGGCGAGCATGGTCGCGGACTCGCCGGTGTGTACGGCGCCGAGACCGGCGAACGCCGGACCGTACTGGACACCCCGCTGATCCATGCGTGCGCGCACCGCGTCTCCATCTTCGCGGTGCGGATGCGCCGCGAGCAGCGCAGACGCGTCATGCGCAGGAGGCTGCTCGAGCTCGGCGGCCTGAAGGATCGCGGTAGCTTGTCGCGTCTGCTCGCCTCCTTGACTGGTCTCCACGGAGAATTCGAAATTGCCCGGCGACGACAGCGATGCCGAGGCGCCGACGGTGGTCTGCTCGTCGAGAAGCAGTGCCTGTTCGAAGCGGATGTCGCGGATCTCGGACGCCTCGCCAAGAACGGCATGCGCGGCCGCCAGCGCCATCTCGCAGTAAGCAGCTCCGGGGAGCACAGCCACATTGCGAATCTGGTGATCGCCCAGCCAGGGATGGACCGTGGTGCCGACCTCGCCCTGCCAGACGTGGCGCTCGGGCTCCTCCTGCAAGCGCACATGGGAACCCAGCAAGGGATGAACCGAAATGGTGCGAGCGCCGTGCGTCGGGGAGCTTGCCTGACCGTCCTTGCTCAGACGGAGTTGGCGATGTGTCCATGTCGGCAGGGGCGCATCGATCAACCGTCCATGCGGATAGAGCACGGAGAAGTCGACCGCGGCACCTGCGGCATGCAGGTCTGCCAAGAAACCGCGCAGTCCGTGCGGCAGCTCTTGTTCGCGACGCATGCTCGCCAAGGCAGCCATCGGCACGTCGAGGCTGCGGGCGTTCTGCTCCAGCGGGTGTGTGAGCAGGGGGTGGGGTGCCAGTTCGGCGAAGACCCGGTAGCCGTCCTCCATAGCGGCCTGCACCGCCGCGGCGAACCGCACCGTGCGCCGCAGATTGTTCACCCAGTAGCGGGCATCGCACACCGGCACGTCGCGCGGGTCGAACAAACTCGTTGAATAAAACGGGACTTCCGGTGTGCCAGGGGACAACTCGCCCAGTGCCTCGGACAAGTCGCCGAGTATGGGTTCGACTTGGGGAGTGTGCGATGCCAGGTCGATCTTGACTTCGCGGGCCATCACGTCGCGCTGCTCCCACTCAGCGAGCAGTTCCCGTACGCGCTCGGGAGCCCCGCCGATCACAGTGGACTCCGGTGAGGCGACCACCGCGATAACGACGTCGTCGATCCCTCGGGCGGTCAGTTCGGAAAGCACTTGCTGCGCCGGCAGTACCACCGATCCCATCGCCCCGGAACCGGCGATGCGGGCCATTAGCCGCGAGCGGCGGCAAATGACGCGGACGCCGTCCTCGAGCGACAGCGCACCGGCGACCACCGCTGCGGCGGTCTCGCCCAGGGAGTGTCCGATCACCGCGCCCGGGCGCACACCGTAGGACTTCATGGTTTCTGCGAATGCGACCTGCATCGCGAACAGCGTGGGCTGGACGCGGTCGACGCCGGACACCATCTCAGGGGCGGTCATCGCCTCGGTCACCGAGAAGCCGGATTCCTGCGCGATCAGCGGTTCGGCAGCGGCGATGGTGGCAGCGAACACTGGCTCGTTGGCCAGCAGGTCGGCACCCATTCCCGCCCATTGCGATCCGTGGCCCGAGAACACCCATACAGGACCACGGTCATCGCGTCCGACTGCTGCCTCGTACGGTGTATCACCGGCGGCTACCTCGTGCAGAGCCTCGATCAACTCCGGTCGGTTGCTCGCGATGACGCCGGTGCGCACCGGGCGGTGTGCACGCCGGCGCGCCAACGTGTAGCCCAGGTCCGCCAGGGTCACGTCCTCATGCGTCTGAACCCAGTCGGCCAGCCGTGCGGCGGTTCGGCGCAGTTCGTCGGCTGAGGTCGATGACAGCGTGAACAGTTGCGGTTGCTCAGTCGCCGCGTCACCGCTTCCGTTGCGTTGCGGATCGACCGCGGAAGTGCCGGGAGCCTGCTCCACGATGGCGTGGGCATTGGTTCCCGAGAACCCGTAGGCTGAAACTGCAGCCCGCCGGGGTGCCGCACCGTTGGTCGGCCAGGGCGTGTTCTCCTTGGGCACAAAGAGATTGCTCTCGACACGGGCGAGTTCGTCGGGCAGCTGGGTGAAGTGCAGGTTCTGTGGCACCACTCCGTGCTGAACGGCGAGGACCGCCTTCACCAGTCCCAAAGTTCCCGAGGCCGATTGGGTATGCCCGAAGTTCGTCTTCGACGCTGCGAGCGCACACGGCCCTTCGAGTCCGTAAACCTCTGACAGGCTGCCGAATTCGATGGGATCGCCGGTCGGGGTTCCCGTTCCGTGTGCCTCGACCATGCCGACGGTGCTCGGGTCCACACCGGCCGCCGCCAATGCGGCTTGGTAGGCCTTGACCTGCAGGGGCTGCGACGGTGTGGTGATGTTCACCGTGCGGCCGTCGTTATTCAGAGCCGTACCGCGCACGACGGCCAAGATTCGGTCACCATCGCGCAGCGCGTCGGGCAAACGCTTCAGAAGCACCATGACGGCACCCTCGCCGGACGCGAACCCGTCCGCCTCTACGTCGAACGCATGGCAATGCCCGGTGGGGGACAGCATGCCGCCGGCCGATCCCGCAGACGACTTCCGCGGATCAAGCAACAGCGTGGCACCGCCGGCGAGTGCGACGTCGCATTCGCCGTCATGCAGGCTGCGACAGGCCATATGCACAGTGACGAGGCCGGACGAACACGCAGTGTCCACCGTTATGGCCGGACCGTGCAGGTCCATGGCGTACGCGATTCGGCCCGACGCCATGCTGTAGTTGTTGCCCAAGAATCCGTATGGCCCCTCCAGGGCATGGGCATCCGCCGCGAGCAGAATGTAGTCGCCGTGCGTCAGACCGACGTAAACGCCAGTCTGCGAACCTGCCAACCGCGCAGGGCTGTAACCAGCGTGTTCCACTGCCTCCCAGGAAGTTTCCAGCAAGAGGCGATGCTGAGGGTCCACCGCGGTGGCTTCCCGTTCGCTGATGCCGAAGAAGTCAGCGTCGAAACCGCCGTACTCGTCGAGGAACGCGCCCCACTTCGACACCGACCGACCGGGCACACCCGGCTCGGGATCGTAATACTCCTCGGCGTCCCAGCGGTCCGGCGGGATCTCGATGATCAGGTCTTCGCCCCGAAGTAAGGCCTCCCACAGCTGTTCTGGAGAGTCGATGCCCCCCGGAAGCCGGCATGCCATGCCGATAACGGCAACTGGGGTGACAGGCGTGGTGCCCGTTGTGGATGGCGTCGCGGCTGCCATAGAGCCCGACTGTGAATCATCCACAGACTTGAATGACGTCATTTCCCCTCCGCGTAGAAATGGTTGCTGTGGCCTCGGCCGCCGCACGGCCCCACACCGTGCACTCGAGAGGTCAGCGGGACACCGACGGCGGCGCCGTCGCGTGCTTCCTCGGTGGCAGTGGTTTGCCTCGGCAGGCGGTCACAAACGACAACGCTAGGTTCACACAGGGGCTGTTGTCTCGAAATCGGAACAATCGATCCGTAAAGCGGCACAAGCCGGCATCGGAACGACGATTAGGCGTGCTTCATAGCGAGCGCCGGGTTCTGCTCACGTCGGTTTCGGTCCCTTCGAGCGGCCGGGTGGACGTTGCTAGCGGTCGTCAAGTCGCCATGCCGAACGGAGGTGGACAAAGTCGAGCCCTTCCTGCCGGCCATCGACCGGCTCGCTATCATCTTTGCCGGTATTAAACGTCTGTTGTCGAACGGAAGCACATGACTGCACACGTCGAACAGTTGGAGTTCCAAGCGGAGGCGCGCCAACTTCTTGAGTTGCTGATTCACTCGGTGTACTCCAACAAGGACTCCTTCCTGCGAGAGTTGATCTCGAATGCGTCCGACGCGCTGGACAAGATGCGCCTGGAGACGCTGCGCAATAAGGACCTCGATGTCGACGCATCCGATCTGCACATTGAGATCGATGTGGACAACGACGCTCGCATCCTGACCGTCCGTGACAACGGCATCGGTATGACGCACGACGAGGTTGTCGACCTCATTGGCACGCTGGCGAAGTCCGGTACCGCTCAACTGCGGCAGCAGTTGAGAGAGGCCAAGAACGCCGCCGCCTCTGAGGAACTGATCGGTCAGTTCGGTATCGGCTTCTACTCGACGTTCATGGTGGCCGATAAGGTTGAGCTGCTCACCAGGAAGGCCGGCGAAAGTCAGGCCACCCGATGGGTATCGACCGGTGAGTCCACCTACTCCATCGAGACAGTCGAACACGCCCCGCAGGGCACGTCAGTGACGCTGCACCTCAAGCCCGAAGACGTCGAGGACCAGCTGCACGACTACACCTCCGAGTTCAAGATCAAAGAACTCGTCAAGAAGTACTCCGACTTCATCTCCTGGCCCATCCGTATGCAGGTCGAGCGGCGAACTCCCCCAGCCGAGGAAGGGGGTGAGGAAGCCGTCACGATCGAGACTCAGACGCTCAACTCGATGAAGGCGGTGTGGGCCAAGTCCAAGGATGAGGTCTCCGCTGAGGAGTACAGGGAGTTCTACAAGCACATCGCTCACGCCTGGGACGACCCGCTCGAGGTGATTGCGATGAAGGCCGAGGGCACCTTCGAGTACCAGGCACTTCTGTTCATCCCGTCGCAGGCCCCGTTCGATCTGTTCTCGCGAGACGCCAAGGTGGGGATACAGCTCTATGTCAGGCGTGTGTTCATCATGGGTGACTGCGATGAACTGATGCCCCGCTACCTGAGATTCGTCAAGGGCGTCGTGGATGCACAGGACATGTCCCTCAACGTCTCTCGCGAAATCCTGCAGCAGGATCGACAGGTCACCGCGATCCGCCGTCGGCTGACCAAGAAGGTTTTGTCGACGATCCAGGATCTGCAATCCGAGCGTCCGGAGGACTACCGCACGTTCTGGACCCAATTCGGCTCAGCCCTCAAGGAGGGCCTGATGTCCGACTTCGACAACAGGGACACCCTCCTGCGCATCTCGTCGTTCGCCTCGACTCACAGTGACGAGGAGCCGACCACTCTCGCCGAGTATGTCGAACGCATGAAAGAGGGTCAGGAGCAGATTTTCTATGCCACAGGACAGTCACGCGAGCAGCTTCTGAAGTCGCCACATCTCGAGGCCTTCCGAGCCAAGGGCTACGAGGTGCTGCTGCTCACCGATCCAGTTGATGAAATCTGGGTGGGATCGGTGCCCGAGTTCGAAGGCAAACAGCTCCAGTCGGTGGCAAGGGGCGAAGTCGACCTTGAAACGGAGGAGGAAAGGAGCGAGGCCGAGCGCGAGGAGCAGCAGAAGGACTTCGCCGATCTACTGGCCTGGTTGAAGGAAGTCCTCAGTGACCATGTCGCAGAAGTACGCTTGTCCAAGCGACTGACCGAGTCGCCGGCCTGCTTGATAACCCCCACCTTCGGCATCACACCGGCGCTGGCGCGCATGTACCGGGCATCTGGACAGACAATGCCAGTCACCAAACGGATCCTCGAACTCAACCCACGACATCCGCTCGTCAACGGCCTGCAGCAGGCACAGAAGAACAGCGCTGACGAGTCCGCGTTAGCGGAGACAGCTGAATTGCTCTACGGCACAGCACTTCTCGCGGAAGGTGACATTCCCGACGATCCGGCGAAGTTCGCGGCGCTGCTCGCGGAACGATTGGCTCGCACGGTGTGAGTGCGTCGCTGTACCCTCCCCGCAGTGCGGTGTTCGGCAAACGCGGTCATCACCAGTTCCGGCGGCACCTACACGTCTTCCAGGAGCAAAACGGCAGGTCGTCAGATCTGTCCACGCAGGACTTTCTACCGTGATGGGTTTGTCGGCTACCGAATCTCTCACTTTCGGCCTGCACTGGCGACGGCGACGGTAACCTCTGGCTGGTGACGGGGACCTCCCTCTTGACGGTGCTGCGCGAGCGCGCCAGCCTGCAGCCGAATGACCGGGCACTCACGTTCATCGACTACGAGCAGGACTGGGACGGCGCGGCCGAAACGCTGACGTGGTCGCAGCTTTACCGGCGGACGACCAATGTTGCACGGGAGCTTGTCCGTCACGGGTCGACCGGCGACCGCGCCGTGATACTGGCACCGCAGGGCCTCGAGTACATCGTCGCGTTCTACGGCGCTTTGCAGGCGGGCCGGATCGCGGTCCCGCTTTCCGTTCCACTGGGGGGCGTCAGCGACGAGCGCGTTGATTCGGTGTTGCGGGACGCGTCGCCGACAGTCGTTTTCACGTCATCTCGTGTCGCCGGCCCCGTGGCCGATTACGTCAACTCTCACTCGGAAGCATGTGCGCCCGAAGTCGTCGCGGTTGATTCGCTCGACCTCGACGCGCCGCCGGATTCTGATGCCGCGTGTGAGGACGGACCCGACATCGCGTACCTGCAATACACGTCCGGGTCGACCCGTACTCCGGCCGGCGTCATGATGTCGCACAGGAACGTTCTGGCCAATTTCGGTCAGGTGTCGGCCGACTACTTCGCCGCCTCCGGTGGTGTCCCCCCGCCGGAGACCACGCTTGTCTCGTGGCTGCCGTTCTATCACGACATGGGTTTATACCTCGGCGTCTGCGGGCCCGTTCTGACGGGACTTCACGCCGTACTCACCAGCCCGGTGGCGTTCTTGCAGCGGCCGGCTAGGTGGATGCAACTGCTGGCAAGCAACAGCAAGGCATATTCGGCCGCGCCCAACTTTGCGTTTGAAATCGCTGCGAAGAAGACGTCCGACGAGGACATGGCCGGCCTTGATCTTTCGGACGTGCTCGTCATTGCGACCGGTAGCGAACGGGTGCACCCGGCGACGCTCGAGCGCTTCACCACTCGGTTCGCCCGCTGCAATCTCCGCTCGGCGGTGATACGACCGTCGTACGGCATGGCGGAAGCGACGGTGTATGTGGCGACCGACCGGCCCGGTCAGGAACCGAAGGTTGTGCGTTTCGACGCCGACAAGCTGACTGCCGGAAAGGCGGAGCGCTGCCAGAACGGGGGTGGCACACCGTTGGTCGGTTATGGGGTGCCGCACTCGCCGACGGTTCGGATCGTGGATCCCGACACGATGACCGAGTGCCCGGCGGGGGTGACTGGCGAGATCTGGGTGTACGGGGACAACGTGGCGCTGGGGTATTGGCAGAAGCCGGAGGAGACCGAAGCCACGTTCGGGGGCAGGCTTGTCGCTCCGTCGGAGGGTACGCCGGAGGGGCCGTGGTTGCGGACTGGGGATCAGGGCTTTTTGTTCGATGACGAGTTGTTTGTCATCGGCCGTATCAAGGATCTGTTGATCGTGTACGGGCGTAATCATTCGCCTGATGACATCGAGGCCACGGTGCAGGAGATCACGCGGGGGCGGTGCGCGGCGATCGCGGTGCCGGACCGTTCGGTCGAGAAGCTGGTCGTCATCATCGAGGCCAGGAAGCGTGGCTCCGATCAGGAGGCTGCCGAGACCCTGGCTGAGGTCAGGCGTGAAGTCACCTCGGCGATATCTCAGTCGCATGGCCTTGGCGTCGCTGATCTTGTTCTGGTGTCGCCGGGTTCGATCCCGATCACCACGAGCGGCAAGGTCCGGCGCGCAACCTGTGTCGAACATTATCGGCAGGGTCAGTTCGCACGCATAGACGCATAGGAAGCTTTTCGATTGAAGGGGAGGAAATGGAAACACTGAGCGAGCGCGGTGCATCGCCCGAGTCGATTCAGCACCACTACGACGTGAGTAACAAGTTCTACTCACTGTGGCTCGATGAGTCGATGACTTATTCATGCGCATTGTGGGATGGCGAGAGTGATGATCTCGCGGAGGCGCAGAGACGGAAGATCGATTACCTCGTGACCGAGGCCGGGGCGACGGGGTGCAGCCGCGTACTGGACATCGGATGCGGGTGGGGTTCGGTCATGCAACGAATGGTCGCCGAACATGGCGTTCAGCAAGTCACCGGACTGACGTTGAGCGAGGCGCAGGCCAAACACGTCGAGGGGCTGGGCGATTCCCGATTTCAAGTGCTCATCCAAGACTGGGCGGATTTCGTTCCCGAGGAACGCTATGACGCCGCCGTTTCGATAGGCGCGATGGAGCACTTCGTCAAGTTCGGCCGGAAGAGATCAGACAGAGTAGATGCATATCGGCGATTCTTCGAGAAGTGTCATGAAATCCTTCATCCCGGCGCGGGTCTGGCTCTGCAGACAATTGGCAAAGGTAACGTCGCAATGGACCAACAAGGGCTGGAAGATTGCCTATTCATAGCCGAGCACATATTCCCGGAGTCGGATCCGCCAAGGCTGGCAGAGATAGCACACGCCGCCGAGAAGCTATTCGAGATCAGATCGGTGCAGAATCATCGGGAGCACTACGCATTGACCTGCTCAGCATGGCTCGAGAGGCTACGGAGCAATTGGACGGAGGCGGTAGAAATTGTCGGTCCGGAAAAGGTGTCGGTCTACGAGAGATATCTCGAGGCATCGATCAGGCAGTTCCGGCTCGAACACGCAAACCTCTACCGAATTTCGCTCCGGAGGGTGTGAATCCGCGTGAATGATGCTTCCCCCGCCGCGATGATCCGGGAGCGCGCCGGTTTCCAACCCAACGACACAGCGTTCACGTTCATCGACTATGACCGGGACTGGAACGGTGTCCCCGAAAGCCTGACCTGGTCCCAGCTGTACCGGCGAACGACGAACGTCGCCAATGCGCTCGAACGCTGCGCGTCGCCCGGCGATCGGGCGGTGATCTCGGCGCCACAGGGGCTTGACTACATCGTCGCCTTCTACGGCGCACTGCAAGCCGGACTCATCGCCGTTCCGCTCTCCGTCCCGATGGGTGGCGTCACCGATGAGCGCGTCGATTCGGTGCTGCACGACTCCTCGCCGGCAGTAGTTCTCACGACGTCTGCAGTCGTGGACAGCGTCACGCAGGCCGTACAGTCGCAAAGCGGCGGGGCTCCTGTGGTGATCGCTGTTGATTCGCTGGATCTCGATGCACCGCCGGGATCCGATGCCGGGTGCGAGGACGGTCCCGACATCGCGTTTCTGCAGTACACGTCCGGGTCGACCCGTACGCCGGCGGGCGTCATGGTGTCGAACAGGAACCTTCTGGTGAATTACCGGCAGCTGATGTCGGATCTGTTCGCCGACGACGGAAACGTGCCTCCACCCGACACCACTATCGTGTCGTGGCTGCCGTTCTATCACGACATGGGCTTGATGGTCGGAATCTTCGTTCCTGTCCTGGCCGGCCTCCACGCTGTGCTCATGAGCCCGGTGGCGTTCTTGCAGCGGCCGGCGCGGTGGATGCAATTGTTGGCGAGCAACAAGCACGCATTCTCGTCGGCGCCGAACTTCGCGTTTGAAATCGCCGCGAAGAAGACGTCCGACGAGGACATGGCCGGACTCGACCTCGGTCAGCTGCGTGGAATAGGTAGCGGTAGCGAGCGCATCAATCCCGCCACCATCGAGCGCTTCACCAAGCGGTTCGCTCCCTACAACCTCGCCGAGACAGTGTTACGTCCCGGATACGGGTTGGCGGAAGCGACGGTGTATGTGGCGACCGGCCGGCCGAACCAGGTGCCCAAGGTTGTGCGTTTCGACGCCGACAAGCTGACTGCCGGCAAGGCGGAGCGCTGCGAAAACAGGGGCGGCACACCGTTGGTCAGTTACGGGGTGCCGCACTCGCCGACGGTTCGGATCGTGGATCCCGACACGATGACCGAGTGCCCGGCGGGGGTGACTGGCGAGATCTGGGTGTACGGGGACAACGTGGCGCTGGGGTATTGGCAGAAGCCGGAGGAGACCGAAGCCACGTTCGGGGGCAGGCTTGTCGCTCCGTCGGAGGGTACGCCGGAGGGGCCGTGGTTGCGGACTGGGGATCAGGGCTTTTTGTTCGATGACGAGTTGTTTGTCATCGGCCGTATCAAGGATCTGTTGATCGTGTACGGGCGTAATCATTCGCCTGATGACATCGAGGCCACGGTGCAGGAGATCACGCGGGGGCGGTGCGCGGCGATCGCGGTGCCGGACCGTTCGGTCGAGAAGCTGGTCGTCATCATCGAGGCTAGGAAGCGTGGCTCCGATCAGGAGGCTGCCGAGACCCTGGCTGAGGTCAAGCGCGAAGTCACCTCGGCGATATCCAACGCACACGGCCTGAACGTCGCCGATCTTGTTCTGGTGTCACCGGGATCGATCCCCATCACCACGAGCGGCAAGGTCCGGCGCGCAACCTGTGTCGACCAGTATCAGCAGCGTCAGTTCGCCCGGATAGACGCCTAGCCGGTCTCAGGCCGCGGACGCCGGCGTCCGACAGGAGAGTGCGGCCGAAATCCCGGGTATCCCGTAGGTGCCCGGTCAGCGGCACGGGAAGCCGTTGACCTCATTCATTGTTGAGGTTCTACGGTGATTTCATGAGCATGGAAACGGTCGCGCGGCAGACGCTGTACCGGCAGTCGCATGCCCGCGGCGGCGATCTGCGGTCGCTGCTGAACACGGCGTTGCTGCGTCGCATCTGGCGTTTCGCTGCCCGCCACCATCCTCGGTTGCGCGCGTTCGTCGCGGTCAGCGTGGTCTCCGCGCTCCTCGGCGTCGCTACCCCCGTGCTGGCCGGCAAGGTCGTCGACGCCATCACGGCAGGATCGGCACGCACGGTTCTGCTGCTTGCGGCTGTCATCGCGGCGGTGGCCGTTGCCGAGACTGCCGCCTCGCTGGTAACGAGGTGGTTGTCGTCGACGATCGGTGAGGGCCTCATTCTCGATTTGCGCACCGCGGTCTTCGACCACGTGCAGCGGATGCCGGTCGCCTTCTTCACCCGCACGCGGACCGGCGCGCTGGTGAGCCGGCTCGGCAACGATGTGATGGGGGCGCAACGCGCCTTCTCCGACACCCTCTCCGGTGTGGTAGCCAACCTCGTCACGCTCACGCTGACATTGGTGGTGATGCTGTCGATCTCGTGGCAGGTCACCCTGCTCTCGCTGGTGCTCGTGCCTCTTTTCATCGTTCCCGCCCGCCGGATCGGTCGCACGATGGCTCGGCTGTCCCGCGAGGCCGCCACCCACAACGCGACCATGAATACGCAGATGACCGAACGGTTCTCGGCGCCCGGCGCCACGCTGGTCAAGCTGTTCGGCGATCCGGCGACCGAATCGCGCGAGTTCGCGCTGCGGGCGGGCCGCGTCCGCGACATCGGCGTGAAAACCGCGATGCTGCAGTCGGTCTTCATGAACTCGCTGACGTTCATGTCGGCGTTGGCGCTCGCGCTCGTCTATGGGCTCGGCGGCGCGCTGGCCATCGGCGGCCACTTGCAGGCAGGCGCGATCGTGTCCCTGGCACTGCTGTTGACCCGCCTGTACGCGCCCCTGACCGCACTGGCCAACGCCCACGTCGAGATCGCCAGCGCGCTGGTGTCCTTCGAGCGGGTCTTCGAGGTGCTCGACCTTGAGCCGCTCATTGCGGAACGGCCGGGCGCCGTGCCGGTTCCCGCCGGTCCGGTGGCGGTGCAGTTCGACGATGTGCGGTTCTCGTACCCGTCGGCGGACAAGGTGTCGCTGGCCTCGCTGGAGGAGGTCGCCGAACTCGACATCCGCGGCGGTGACGAAGTGCTGCACGGCATCTCGTTCACCGCGCGACCCGGGCAGATGGTGGCTCTGGTGGGTTCGTCGGGGGCGGGCAAGTCGACGATCGCGTCACTGCTCGCCCGCCTCTACGACGTCGACTCCGGCGCGGTCACACTCAACGGCGTTGATGTCCGCGACGTGTTGTTCGTGTCGCTCAAGGACACCGTCGGCGTGGTGACTCAGGACGGCCACCTGTTCCACGAGTCGATCCGGGCCAACTTGAAGCTTGCGGCGCCCGATGCCACCGACGACCAACTGTGGGAGGCGCTCGACCGGGCGCGACTCGCCGATGTGGTCGCGGAGATGCCCGACGGACTCGACACCGTGGTCGGTGAGCGGGGCTACCGCCTGTCCGGCGGACAGCGCCAGCGGTTGACGATCGCGCGGCTGCTGCTGGGTCGATCCCGGGTCGTCGTGCTCGACGAGGCCACCGCATCGCTGGACTCCGAATCGGAGGCCGCCGTTCAGCAAGCCCTCGGCGAAGCGCTCGCCGGTCGGACATCGATTGTGATCGCGCATCGGCTGTCGACCGTGCGCGCGGCCGATCTGATCCTGGTCGTCGAGGACGGTCACATCGTCGAGCGGGGCACCCATTTCGAACTGCTCGCCAACAGAGGCCGGTATGCCGAGTTGTACGAGACACAGTTCGGATCCCAGGAATCGGCAGCGGCATGACCACGCGATATCCGATTGCCTGGCATGGGAAGATGGACTAAGTGGTCGCCCCCGAAGCCCAGGCCCTGCGCTCCGCGCCAGCCATCGCCCCGCCACCGCAACGCCGACGCGCGAGCTCGGACCTGTGGCGGATGCTGCCGTACCTGATGCCGTATCGGGCGCGCTGGATCGCAATGGTCACGGTCGCCATCGCCAGCCTCGCCGCCACCGTGTCCATCCCACTGATGACCAAAGCCGTCATCGACGGTCCGGTGCGCCACCAGGATCAACAGGGGCTGTGGCTGCTCGGCACCGCCGCGATGGGCATCGGCGTCACCGAAGCGGTGCTGTGGTTCGTCCGCCGATGGCTGGCTGCCCGCGCCACCTTGGGTGTCGAGGCCGATATCCGCACGGACCTCTACGCGCGGCTGCAGGTGCTGCCGATGAGCTTCCACGGACGCTGGCAGTCCGGCCAGCTGCTCTCGCGAATCATGAACGACCTCGGCACAATTCGCCGCTTCATGTCGTTCGGCTTGCTCTTCCTGCTACTCAACGGACTCCAGATCACCGTCGTCACGGCCATCCTGCTGGCGATGTACTGGCCGCTGGGCGTGGTCGTGGTGGTGTCGATCGTGCCGATCACACTGACCGTCCTGCACTTCCAACAGGAATACACCCGCTTGTCGCGGCTGGCCCAGGATCAGGCTGGTCACGTCGCCACCCACGTCGAGGAATCGGCGCTGGGGTTGCGGGTGATCAAATCCTTCGGCCGCGAGGGCTACGTCTACGACCGGTTCGACGACCAACTCACCGATCTTTATGGCACGCAGATCGATCGCGTGTCGGTCTCGGCGAAGTTCTGGACGTTGCTCGAAGTCATCCCGAACCTGACGTTGATCGTGGTCCTCGGTTTCGGCGCCTACGCCGCCGGCGAGGGTCACGTGACCCTCGGCACGCTGGTCGCGTTCATCACGATGATGCTGTCGCTGGTCTGGCCGATCGCTTCCCTGGGCTTTTTGTTGTCGATGACGCAGGAGGCGTTCACCGCCGCGAACCGGATCACCGAGATCTTCGATACGCCAATCGATATCGTCGACGGCGCCGTTGACCAACCGCCGAGCGGCGGACGCCTGGAACTCATCGACGTCGGCTTCCGATTCCCCGACTCGGACGAGTTCGCGCTGCGCCATGTCACGGTCACCGTCGAACCGGGGGAGACGCTCGCGCTCGTCGGGTCGACGGGGTCGGGAAAGTCGGTGCTGGCCGCCCTCGTGTCTCGCCTGTACGACGTGTCCGAGGGTTCCATCCGCATCGACGGGCGCGACATTCGCGAATTCACCCTGCCCGCGCTGCGTGAAGCCGTGGCCACGGCCTTCGAAGACCCGACGCTGTTCTCCATGTCGGTCGCCGAGAACCTGAGGCTCGGACGACCGGACGCCTCCGATGACGACCTGGCCGAGGCGATCGACGTCGCGGCCGCGCACTTCGTCTACGACCTGCCCTTCGGCCTCGAGACCCGCATCGGCGAACAGGGCATGAGCCTGTCCGGTGGGCAACGGCAGCGGCTGTCGCTGGCGCGCGCGATCCTGGCGGCGCCCAAGATCCTCGTTCTCGACGACACGCTGTCCGCGCTCGACGTCCACACCGAAGCAGTCGTCGAGGAGGCGCTGCGCCGGGTGCTGCACTCCGTCACCGGAATCGTTGTGGCGCATCGCGCGTCGACGGTCCTGCTTGCCGACAAGGTGGCCCTGCTAGAGGGCGGCACCATCACCCATGTCGGCACCCACGCCGAGCTGCTCGCCGAGGTGCCGCAGTACCGGTACCTGCTGGCCGCCGATGACGAGCTGGCCGACGGCACCGAGCGCGCGTGCGCGTGGGAGGACGATCGGGACCGCAGCCGCCTCGACCACGCCGTCGAGGAGCAGGAGGCGCTGCACCGCGACCCCGCACAGCGACGGTTCGCGGCTTCGGAGGCCGAACGCCGATGACCGCCACCGACACCACTGATACCGCGACACCAGAATGGCGCGGCAAGTTCGAAGAACACCAGGACGATCTGCCGATCGACGAGACCATCGACCGACGCCGCGAGGCCCGTTCGCTTCTCGGCGACCTGCTGCGCCCCTACCGCTTCACCGTCGGGCTGCTCGCCCTCGTAGTGGTCGTGGAGAACGCGGCGCGTCTGTCGGTTCCGATCCTCGTGCAGCGCGGCATCGACCGGGGCATCCCGCCGATCGTCGAAGGCGGGCCGGCCCACACGCTGCTGATGATCGTCGGCACCCTCGCCATCGTCGTGGCGGTGCAGGCCACCAGTCGGATGTTTTTCCTCCGCCGCTCCGGGCGCATCGGACAGAAAGTGCTTCTGGAGTTGCGCCGCAGGGTGTTTCGGCACTTCCAGCGCCTGGACATCGCCTTCCACGACCGGTACACCTCGGGGCGGGTGGTGAGTCGGTCCACCAACGACGTCGAAGCCATCCAGGACATGCTCGAGACCGGCTTCGACAGCCTGGTTACCGCGGTGCTCACGCTGTTCGGCACGGCGGTCCTGCTCGTCGTGCTCGACTGGCGGCTCGGGTTGATGTGCCTGGGCGCCTTCCCGGTCTTGATCGGGCTGGTGTGGTGGTTCCGCAACGAGTCGGCGAGAACGTATCGGCGAGTACGCGAAAGCGCCGCGTTGGTGATCGTGCAGTTCGTCGAGACGATGACGGGCATCAAGGCCGTGCAGGCCTACCGCCGCGAACCGCGCAACCAGCAGATCTTCGAAGACATCGCCGACCGCTACAAGGCCGACAACGAGCGCACCTTCCAACTGCTCGCGATCTTCATGCCGGGGGTCAAACTCGTCGGCAACCTCACCACCGGCGTGGTGCTGCTGTACGGCGGCTACCGCGTCCTGAACGGACAGATGACCATCGGCACGCTGACCGCGTTCCTGCTGTACCTGCGCATGTTCTTCGAACCGATGCAGGAGATCTCGCAGTTCTTTAACACGTTCCAGTCGGCGGCGTCGGCGCTGGAGAAGCTGGCGGGCGTGCTCGCCCAGCGCCCGGGAATCAAAGACCCGAAGCACCCCGTGGCGCTGACCGGCGTGCGCGGCGAGATCGCCTTCCACGATGTGCGATTCCAGTACGTCGCCGACCGCCCGGTCCTGCCTGGGTTGATGCTCGAGGTGCCTGCCGGCCAGACCGTCGCGCTGGTCGGCACCACCGGTGCGGGCAAGACCACGATCGCCAAGCTGATCGCGCGGTTCTACGATCCGACCTCTGGCTCGGTGACGCTGGACGGCGTTGACCTACGCGACCTTTCGCAGAGCGAGCTGCGCCGCCACGTTGTGATGGTCACCCAGGAGAACTTCATGTTCGACGGCACCATCGCCGACAACATCCGGTTCGGCCGGCCCGACGCCACCGACGCCGAGGTCGCCGCTGCGGCCGAAGCCGTCGGCGCCGACCGCTTCATCGCGGCGCTGCCCGACGGATACGACACCGATGTCGCCAAACGTGGCGGCCGGCTTTCGGCGGGGCAGCGGCAACTCGTCGCGTTCGCGCGGGCGTTCCTCGCCGATCCCGCGGTGCTGATCCTCGACGAGGCGACGTCGTCGTTGGACATCCCCAGCGAGCGGATGGTTCAGCGAGCGCTCGAGACCGTGCTCGCCGATCGCACCGCGTTGGTGATCGCGCACCGGTTGTCCACCGTCCAGGTCGCCGACAGGGTGCTGGTGCTCGAGCACGGCAGGATCGTCGAGGACGGCACACCCGCCGAACTGATCGCCCGCTCGGGCGGTCACTACGCCGCACTGCACCGCGCGTGGGTGGAGTCGCTGGCGTAGCCGTTGCCGCCGAAACTGAAAATATGCGCGAGAATCGCGCGAAATCTCGTGCACAAGCTCAGATTCGGCGCAGGGAGCGGGATTGGGGGCGGCGCGGTGCTAAGCCTGCGCCAGCAGTGCTTCCAACTTCTCGTTGACCGCGGGAAGCTCCGAGGTGAGCATCGAGATGATCCGGTCGCGTGCCCGTTCGCTGACGTTGGCGGTCACATGGTGCAACGCGTTGAGCCGCGCCGCGTCCACCCACTTCATCATGTCCGGGTCGGAGAACCACTGCAGCTGGTTCTCGTTGAAGATCAACATCATCCGCAGCCAGTCGACCGGGACGTGCGGGTAGGGCACCGGCCGGCACAACGCATTGCGGGCGTCGTCGTCGGCATACGCCGTCTCGACGTGAGCGATGACGGCCGCACTGAACGCCGGCTGACACGTGCGCACCGTCTGCAGCGCGATGTGGTCGCCGTCGAAGATCGTCGTCACCGGCTCCTTGCCCAAACCGTCTGCGGTGCAGTCGATGTAGAGCACCGAGTCGCCGACCTCACGCACCCCGTCGTCGAGCGTGATCCGCCCGGGCTCGATCGCCCGGACGTGGCCCATCCGCACGACGTCGGTGATGCGGCGCAGCTCGGACAGCTCGGCCTGCGACAGGATCGCGCACCGGTACATCGTCGGTTCGACGGACCGGTCGATGCGTTGCAGGCAGCCCTTGTCCTCGAGTCGCTCGAACAGGTCGGGAAGCGACTCCGCCTCGCGCACCGCGGCCAATTGGTTGGCGAAATCCCCGATCGTGTGCTTTGCGAACTGCCGGCCTGGTTGAATGGCCGCCCGGTCCAGCACCCACGACTCGCGGGGCTTGATCCACGTCATCCGCTCCGGCGCGATGCCGTGCCGCAACAGCCACAGGCACGAGTCCATCGCCGTCTTCCCCCCTCCCACAACGACATAACGGTCACGCGGGTCCGGCAGCCGCGGCAGGCTGTTGGGCGGCACGACATGGACACCGTCTGCGATGTCATAGGACGGGCGCCGCATCGACGGCACGACGACCTCGACCCGCGTCGTGACCACCCGCCGCGCCGTCACCTCGATGTCCTCGCCGCCGAATGTGCGCACCCGCCCGTCGCGGAGATACTCGCTCATTGGCAGATACGTCACCCGACCGGTCGGCAGCAGGTGCTGGGTCATCACCGCGTCGAAGTACGCGCACACCTCGGCACCGCTAGCCAGCTCGTAATAGCCTGCGTTGAGCCCGAATTGGTCGACAGTGTCGCTGCCCAGCCCCCGCGAGTTCACCCCGTAGTAGGCCGACGGCTGGTGCAGCCGCACGAACGGGTACGCCGTCGTCCAGTGACCGCCGGGCTGGTCGTTGCGGTCGACCACCACGACCGTCGCATCCGACTCGTGGACCAACGTGTCGGTGAACGCGAGCCCCATCGCGCCCGCCCCCACGACCAAGTAGTCGGCCTCCAGCGTCCTGCCCATCTATCGCACGCTATCGAAGAACTTCGCGACGTCGTCGACGTACAGGTCGGGCTGCTCGAACGCCGCGAAGTGACCACCGCGCGGCATCGTCGTCCAATGGGTGATGTTGTATCCGTTCTCGCACCAGTCGCGCGGGGCCTGCAGGATCTCTTTGGGAAAGGATGCGACGCCGGTCGGGAGTTCGACGCGGTCGAACCCGCCGAACGCGTTGAAGCTCTCCCAGTAGAGCCGGGCCGACGACGCGCCCGATGCGGTCAGCCAGTACAGCATCACGTTGTCAAGGAGTTCGTCTTTGGTCAGCACATTCTCCGGATGGCCGTCGCAGTCCATCCACGACCAGAACTTCTCCACGATCCACGCCAGCTGCCCGACCGGGGAGTCGACGAGGCCATAGCCGAGGGTCTGCGGACGGGTCGACTGCTGTTTGGAATAACCCGAATCCCACTTCTGGTAGTACGCGCCACGTTCCAGCGCCCGCTTCTCCTCTTCGGTCGGATTCTCGAGCTTGCCGGGTGGGAACCCGAGCGGCATGTTCAGGTGGATCGCTTTGCAGCGGCCCCCGTTGCGGCCGATCTGCGTGGTGACCGCGGCACCCCAGTCGCCGCCCTGCGCGCCGAACCGGTCATAGCCCAGCTCGCTCATCAGGGTGTCCCAGGCCGAGGCGATCTTCTCGATGCCCCAACCTGTTTCGGTGGGTTTTCCGGAGAAGCCGTAACCCGGCAGCGACGGGCAGACGACGTCGAAGCCGCGCTCGGTGAGCGGTTCGATCACCTTGTGGAACTCGACGATCGACCCCGGCCAGCCGTGGGTGATCAGCAACGGGAACGCATCGGCCTGCGACGAGCGCTGATGGATGAAGTGGATGTCGAGCCCGTCGATCTCGGTGGTGTAGTGGTCGAACCGGTTCAACGCCGCCTCGCGGGCCCGCCAGTCGTAACCCTCGGCCCAGTACTCGGCCAGCTCGCGGGTGTAGGCCAGCGGAATGCCCTGGCTCCAGTCGTCGACACATTCGGCCTCGGCCCACCGCGTTCGGCGCAACCGCGACTGCAGGTCGGCGAGGTCGTCGTCGGGAATCGCGATGCGGAACGGGCGGATGGCTGCCATGTCCGGATCCTGTCACGGGATGAATTCCTGCGACCGCCGGAGTCGGTATCTACATGACGACGATCGGAACGGTCGGGCGACGGGCGTGCGCCGTACTCGCGGCGGGATCGGCCCTGTTACACGCGGCCATGCTCGGCCACGCGGAACGTCCGTTCACCGCCGCGGTGTTGGCCGCGATGGTCGGGGCATGCCTGTACTGCGCGCGTGACCTGTGGCGCGACGGGCGACAGCGCACCTGGGTAGCCGTCGCGCTGATGAACCTGGCGATGATCGCGCTGCATCTGCCCGGGCCCGGCCATCACCACGGTGCGGCGGCGACCAACGGCCCCTCGACCGTGATGGCCGTGGCCACAGTGGTCGCCATGGTCGAGGCGGGCATCGCCGCGGCCGTGCTGTACGGGCACAGCCGGGCCACGGCGGTGGAGTTCAGCGGTAGACCAGACCGCTGAACCTGCGCGCCAGGCCGCTGCGCACCGCGGGCACGAGCCCGGCCAGCCGGATCGCCGTGTTGCGGATCGGGCGCGCGGCGCGGGGGAGGGTGGCCAGCCGGGTGAGGCGATCGGTCATCTCCACGACCTCCTGCGCGATGGGGCGCCGCGACTCGCTGTAGTCGTCGAGCCGGGCGTCGGGTTCGCCTGCGAGAACAGCGGTCAGCGCGTCGGCGAGTGCCACCGCGTCCTGGATGCCGAGGTTCATGCCCTGCCCGCCGGCGGGACTGTGCACATGCGCGGCGTCACCGGCCAGCAGCAGCCGGCCCGCGCGGAAGGTGTCGGCGACCCGGTGGTGAACGCGGAAGCGTGAACCCCAGATCACCGCGTTCACCGTCGGCGCCGCGGCGCCGATACGGGCGTCGAGGATCTGCTGAACGAACGCCTGCGATGGCTCCTCGGGCGCGTCGGCGACCGGCGCGACGATCCGATGAACGCCGTCGGGCAGCGGTGCTACCACGGTCAGCCCCTCCTTGGCCCAGTACAGGATGACCTCGTCGGAGGGCGCGCGGCCGGTGAGCCGGGCGTCGGCGAGCACGAACGACTCGTCGTACACGCTGCCTTCGAAGCCGATGTGAGCCTGCTCCCGCACGAGGCTGCGGATTCCGTCGGCGCCGACGACGTAGCGTGCGCGGAGGGCGTCGCCGTCGTCGAACGTCGCGGTGACTCCGGTCCGATCCTCGGCGAGCGTGGTCAGGGTCTTCGGGCGCAGCACACGACCGCCAATTTCCTCCAGTCGCTCGAGCAACAGGCGTTCGGTGGTGGCCTGCGACACCATCAACGAATACGGATACTCGGTCGGCAGCCCGCTGAAGTCGACCGGGATCAGCGTGCGGCCGCGGTCGCGGATCGTGAACCGTGACGCCTGCACCCCCTCCTTGACCAGCCGCCTGGCCACGTCGAACGCTTCGAGCACCTCGAGTGTGCGGGCATTGACCACCGCTGCGCGCGACGTATTGGCGCCCGCGGCCTGGCGATCGACCACCGTCGTCGCCACGCCGTGCGAGACCAACGCCACCGCTGCGGCCAGTCCGGTCGGGCCCGCCCCGACGATCAGGACATCGGTGTCGTGGGTGTTCATCGTCTTCTCCTTCCGCCGGCCGTCTATGCCAACGCTTGTTGACATCACTATGTACTCTGGTTCAGCCTCTTGTCAACACTTGTTGGCCTACACTTGTTGGCATGCGGAGATCCTCGGAGCAGACCAAGGCGGTCATCCTGGCGGCAGCACGCGACCGGTTCGCTCGATCGGGTTTCGAACGAGCCACCATCCGGGCCATTGCCGCGGACGCCGGCATCGACCCGTCGATGGTGATGCGGTACTTCGGCAACAAGAACCAGTTGTTCGCGGCGGCCGCCGACTTCGACCTGCAGATCCCCGACCTGTCCGGTGTCGATCCCGGTGACGTCGGGGCCAGCCTGGTGTCCCACTTCATGAACCGGTGGGAGCGCGATGAGGCGCTGATCGTGCTGCTGCGGTCGAGCGCGACCAACAACGATGCCGCGCAACGGATGAGCGACATCTTCACCCGGCAGCTGCTGCCCGTCGTCGCCGCGATCAACCCCGTCGCACCGGAGCGGCGGGCGGTGTTGATCGCCACGCAGACGCTGGGGTTGGCGCTGTGCCGGTACGTGCTGCAGCTTCCGCCGATCGTCGCGATGTCGCACGAGGAGATCGTCGCGGCGGTGGGACCGACGGTGCAGCGTTATCTCGACGCCCCGTAATAATCGGCGGTGATGTGGACCCCGACGCTTCTTTCGATTGCCGCCGCCACGCTGCTGGCCTGTGTCGTATTCGGAGGCGGCCTTTACGAGACCGTCGTCGTCGACCCCGCGTGGCCCAAGCGGCCTGGCATCATCCAGGCGCACAACGGCGGTCTCTCGCGCCGCCGGTTCTGGATCCCGGCGCACACCGCATTCGAGGTGCTGCTCGTCGTCGCGCTCATCGCCGCGTGGTCCCACGCCGACGTGCGTACCGCGTTGCTGGTGGCGCTGGCCAGCCATGCAGTGATGCGGGTGTGGTCGCTGGTCGACTTCATACCGAAGGCGGTGGCGTTCGAGAGGGGCGATCCTGCGGAGGTCGACGAGTCCGCGGCGGTGCGCTGGACCCGGCGAAGTTGGCTGCGGTTGCCGCTTGACCTCGTCACCTGCATCGCGATGCTCGCCGCGCTGGCGCTCGCATAGACCGGTTGATCAACGGGCATAGCTAGGCCATGAGTCAGGACGCCGGCCGGGGGCCGCAGGAGAATCCGCAGGCCTCCGAGTGATCGACCGGCTGCAACAACAGACAGGACGGAACCAATCATGATCTCGACCGAGGATGTACGCACGCTGCTGCAGTCCGAAGAGAGAAATGCCATCCTGGTCGTCGTCGAAGGCCGGGTGGAGGTGATCAGTGCGGGCCGACTCGCTTCGGCCGACTACCGCGGCGCCCTTGAGGTGGCGTCCCGCGACGACCTGGTGCAACGCATCGGTGAGGCGCCGTCCGACCGCGAAATCGAAGAGCAGGCAGCACAACTGGACACCGCGGTCTCCGAGCTGGGCGGCTGATTGCCCAAAGCTGGGTCAGGCCTCGATCTCGCCGACGATCTTGCGTTCGATGCTCGCCCGAGTCGTCGGGGGCAGCACGATGAGGCCGTCGAGTTCCTTCTGCGCCCGGGCGTAGGCCGCTTTCCGCTCGTCGGAGGTCGCCGCGTCGTCGGATGCGAGCCGAAGCAAATGCTGGGCCCGTTCGATGCGAGCCTGGTCTTCGGTCGAGAAATCGCTGCGACGCCTGCGAATCGCGTCGGCCTCGGCGATGTCGAACGCCGCCACATACTCGTGCACCGCGTCGCGGTAGTCGATCTGCGTGGCGCGGTCGGCGATGATGTCGTCGACGGATTCGGGGCGCAGCAGATCCGCGCGACTCCTGGCCTTGTGAAATGCGAGCGTCAACGGAGCGCTCATGTCGGTCATCAGCGGAAAGTCCAACAGCTTCGCGACGTCGATCTCGTACTCGAGCCAGCGGGCGTCGGTGTCGGCGTGACGCTGCATCACCTTGGCCATCTCGCGCCGGTTCGCCGCTTCATGACTGCGTGCCCGGCCCGACGCCTCGGCCAGCGCCACCTTGGTCTCCTGCTTGATCCGATAGCGCTCGAGTCGGCGTTGCGCACGACGTTCGTTGGCAGCCGCGACCGCGCGCACACCGCCCGCGATCACGCCCCCGAAGGGAAAGATCAGCCACCAGAAGTTTCCGGCGAAATGGAGCAGGGCTTCCATCCAACCCAGCATGCCATCGGATGGTGGCCGCTCGGTGTCACAGGCCGATGCTCCGGTAGCGCTGCAGCCGCGTCCGCAGCCGTTCCTCTCCGGGAACCGACCGCAGCGAGTGCAGTTCGTTGGCGACGACGGCCGACAGCCGCTGCGTGAACTGCATGGGTTCGTCGGCGGCATCGGGGATTTCGGGGACGATCACGTCGACGATACCGTTGCGCAGCAGGTCTGCCGACCGAATACCTTGGGCCGCAGCCAGTTCCGGGGCATGGTCGAGATCCCGGAACACGATCGCGCTGGCTCCCTCCGGCGGGAGCGGCGCCAGCCAGCCGTGCAGCGCCGCCAACACCCGGTCGGCCGGCACCATCGCCAGCGCCGGTCCGCCGCTGCCCTGACCCAACAGCACCGACACCGTCGGCGTATCCAGGGTGACCAGTTCGGCCAGGCAGCGCGCGATCTCGCCGGCCAGCCCGCCTTGCTCGGCCTCGACGGTCAATGCGGGCCCGGCCGTGTCGATCACGAGCACCAGCGGCAGTTGCAGACCTTCGGCCAGCGCCATGCCCCGACGCGCCTCAAGCAGCGCCACAGGCCCGACCATCCCGCCGACCACACGTTGTTGTCCGAGCACCACCGCCGGCTGCCCGCCGAACCGCGCCAGCGCCAACAGCGTCGTCGCCGCCTCACCCTGTCCCGTGCCCGACAACAGCACCCGCTCGGTCGTCCCGTGCCGCAGCAGATACCCCACACCCGGGCGGTCTGGCCGCCGCGAGGCCTCCACCGACTCCCACGCCGGCACGTCGGGCAACGGCCCGAGTTCGGGTGCGGACGGCGGCGAGCCCGGCGGATCGGCGACCACCGTCAGCGTCCGGTCCAACGTGGCGCGCAGTGCGTCGAGCGGGACCACCCCGTCGACGACGCCGTGGCGGTGCAGGTTCTCGGCGGTCTGAATGCCCTCGGGAAACGGCTCACCGTAGAGGTGTTCGTACACCCTCGGCCCGAGGAAGCCGATCAGCGAGCCGGGTTCGGCGCCGGTCACATGGCCCAGCGATCCCCACGACGCGAACACCCCGCCGGTAGTGGGATGCCGCAGGTACACCAGATACGGTAGATGCGCGCGTTTGTGCAGTTCGACGGCCGCGGCGATCTTGACCATCTGCAGGAACGCAACCGTGCCCTCCTGCATCCTGGTGCCACCCGAACTCGGCGAGGCCAGCAGCGGCAGCCGCTGCGCCGTCGCCCGTTGCACCGCGGCGGTGATCCGCTCGGCCGCGGCCACCCCGATCGAGCCGGCAAGGAAGTCGAACTCGCACAGCACCACGGCGACTCGACGGCCGAACACCGTGCCTTCTCCGGTTACCACCGACTCGTCCAAGCCCGTCTTGGCGGCCGCGGCGGACAGCGCCCGCTGATAGTCGCCGTCGGCCCCGACATCCAGCGGAGGGCCGTCCCAACTGCGAAACGACCCGGGGTCCAGCACGGCATCGCGCACCTCGAGGGCACCGATCCGGCTCACAGCAACAGGCTAGAGCGCTTTATATAGGCTCGCTCCCATGATTGGTGTGACCCGCGACGGCCACGTGATGACCCTGGAGATGCAACGCGAGGACCGCCGCAACGCGCTCAACGCCGAACTCGTCGACGGGCTTCGCGAAGCGATCGAGAAGGCCGGCGCCGAGGACGTCCGCGCGATCGTGCTGACCGGCGCGGGCCACGTCTTCAGCTCCGGCGCCGACCTCTCCGGCGGCCAGGGGGTCGCCGACGAACTGCCCGATAAGGCGCGGGCGCTCAACCTGGCCATCGATGCGGCGCCGGTGCCGGTCATCGGCGCCATCAACGGACCCGCGATCGGCGCCGGGGTGATCCTGTCCATGATCTGCGACCTGCGCGTCGTCGCTCCCGAGGCGTACTTCCAGTTCCCGGTCGCGAAATACGGGATAGCGCTGGACAATTGGAGCATCCGGCGGTTGACGTCGCTGGTCGGGGCGGGCAGGGCGCGCGGCATGCTGATGGCGGCCGAGCGGCTCACCGCCGACGTCGCACTGCAGACCGGGATGGCCAACCGCATCGGCACGCTGCAAGACGCGCAGGCTTGGGCACAGGAGATCGCGGGCTTCGCGCCGCTGGCCCTGCAGCACGCCAAGCGGGTGCTCAACGACGACGGCGCCTACGAGGACCCGTGGCCGGCGCACAAGGATCTGTTCGATCGGGCGTGGGCGAGCCAGGACATCATCGAGGCGCAGGTGGCCCGCATCGAGAAGCGACCTCCGAGGTTCAAGGGGGCTTGATGATCCGGTCGGCGCTGCGCCTCGGCTTCGGCACGGCCTCACTGCTGGCCGGCGGTTGGCTTGTACGCGCATTGCAGGGTGCACCCGCGGCACTGGGCGCTTCGCCCACGGAGATCGAACACGTCGCGCGACGCTCCCCGAACTACCGCGACGGGGTGTTCGTCAACCTCGAACCGGCCTCGATGATGAGCATCGACGCCGAACAGCAGCGGCTGCTGGTGCGCGAGTTGGTCGGGTCACGCGGCGTCACCCGACCGGACGGCTCGATTCCGGTCGTCACACCGTCACCCACCGAGCCCGACTCGACGCAGGTGTCGGCGTGCTGGTTCGGTCACTCCTCGGCGCTGGTCGAACTCGACGGCTACCGCGTGCTGGCCGACCCGGTGTGGAGCCGCCGGTGCTCACCGTCCCAAACGGTCGGCCCGGAGCGGATGCACGAGGTGCCCGCTCCGCTCGAGGCGCTGGCCGCCGTCGACGCGATCATCGTCAGCCACGACCACTACGACCACCTCGACATGGACACGATCGTCGGCCTCGTCCACACGCAGCGGGCGCCGTTCGTCGTCCCGCTCGGCATCGGCGCGCACCTGCGCAAATGGGGGATACCGGAGAGCCGGATCGTCGAACTCGACTGGAACGAGAGCCACACGATCGGCGATCTCACCCTGGTGTGCACGCCGGCGCGACACTTCTCCGGTCGCGCGTTCACCCGTAACACCACGCTGTGGGCATCGTGGGTGATCATGGGCCCGCAACACCGGGCGTTCTTCGGCGGCGACACCGGATACACCAAGAGCTTCGCCCAGATCGGTATGGACCACGGGCCGTTCGACCTGACGCTGCTGCCCGTCGGTGCCTACCATCCGGCGTGGCCGGACATCCACATGAACCCCGAAGAGGCGGTCAAGGCGCACCTCGACGTCGCCGAAGCCGACCGGGGGCTGCTGGTACCGATCCACTGGGCCACCTTCCGGCTCGCGCCACACCCGTGGGCCGAACCGGTCGAGCGGCTGCTGCGGGCCGCCGACGCGGAGAAGGTGCAATTAGCGGTGCCCAAACCGGGGCAGCGGGTCCGGTTGGACGCGACGCCGCCGCTCCACCCGTGGTGGCGGTTCTAACCCCGCCTTCCAGCGCACACTTTTTGCCGACGCACTCGCGGTTCGAGCACCCCAACAGTGCGCTCGTCGGGTTACCGTTCAGCTCATGAACTGACTCTTATACACATCCGACGCTGCCGACGAAGGACACAGTGACGACGACGACCGGACCAGCATTATAA
>NZ_NKCO01000023.1:0-87534 GCF_002245615.1 Mycobacterium neumannii
GCGTCAGGTGTGTATAGGAGACGGCTACAAGCTGGCCGGTCTGGTGCTGAGCCTGCTGGCAGTCGTCGGGCTGGTGCTGGTGTACATGCAGTTCCGCGGCGACTTCCTGCCGCGCGAACAGCTGACGATCATCTCCGCGCGGTCGGGCCTGTCCATGGATCCCGGCGCCAAGGTCACCTTCAACGGCGTCGAGATCGGCCGAGTGGCCGATGTCCAAGCCGTCAACGTCGGCGATGAGCCGAAGGCCAAGATCCTGCTCGACGTAGACCCGAAATACCTCGAGTTGATCCCGAAGAACGTCGACGCCAGCATCGATGCGACCACCGTGTTCGGCAACAAGTACATCAACTTCTCGTCGCCGGAAAACCCGACATCGCAACGCATCACGTCGTCGGACGTGATCGACGTGACCACCGTGACGACGGAGTTCAACACCTTGTTCGAAACGGTCGTGTCGCTCTCTGAGCAGGTCGACCCGATCAAGTTGAACCAGACTCTGAGCGCGACGGCGGAGGCGCTCGACGGGCTGGGCGATCGCTTCGGCCAGTCGATCATCAACGGCAACGAGATCCTCACCGACGTCAACGCCAGGATGCCCGAGCTCGCGCGGGACAACCGGCTGCTGGCCGACCTCGGCGAGGTGTACGCCGACGCGGCGCCCGACCTGTTCGACGGGTTGGAGAACGCGGTCACCACCGCTCGCACGCTCAACGAGCAGCAGGGCAACATCGACCAGGCATTGATGGCCGCCGTCGGGTTCGGCAATACTGGCGGCGACGTCTTCGAGCGCGGGGGCCCATACCTGCTGCGAGGCGCCGAGGACCTCGTCATCACCTCCGAGCTGCTCGACGAGTACAGCCCCGCGCTGTACTGCATGATCCGCAACTACCACGACGCCGAGCCCAAGGTCGCGGCGTCGCTCGGCGGCAATGGTTACTCGCTGAGGACGCTGTCGGAGTTGATGGGCGCCGGCAACCCGTGGGTGTACCCGGACAACCTGCCCCGCGTGAACGCCAAGGGCGGTCCGGAAGGCCGGCCCGGCTGCTGGCAGCCGATCACGCGTGATCTGTGGCCGGCGCCGTACCTGGTCATGGACACCGGTGCGTCGATCGCGCCGTACAACCACTTCGAGTTGGGCCAACCGCTCCTGATCGAGTACGTCTGGGGTCGCCAAATCGGGGAGAACACGATCAACCCATGAAAATCACCGGTACCGCCATCAAGCTCGGCGCCTTCTCACTGGTGCTGCTGCTGTTCACCGCGATCATCGTGGTGGTGTTCGGCCAGGTGCGCTTCGACCGCACCACCGGCTACACCGCGATCTTCTCGAGCGCCAGCGGCCTTCGCTCCGGACAGTTCGTCCGCGCTTCGGGTGTAGAGGTCGGCAAGGTGTCGAAGGTCGAGCTGACCAACGGCGGTACCCAGGCCAAGGTCGAGTTCGACGTCGACCGGTCGCTGCCCTTGTTCGAGGGCACCACCGCCTCGGTGCGCTATCTGAACCTGATCGGCGACCGGTACCTGGAACTCAAGCGCGGCGACAGTGACAAGCGGATGCCCGCCGGCGCCACCATCCCGATCGAGCGCACCCATCCCGCGCTGGATCTCGACGCGCTGATCGGCGGGTTCCGGCCGGTGTTCCGGGCGCTGGATCCCGAGAAGGTCAACGAGATCGCCCATTCGATCATCACCGTCTTCCAGGGTCAGGGCGGCACCATCAACGACATCCTCGACCAGACGGCCTCGCTGACCTCGGCGCTGGCCGACCGTGACCAGGCCATCGGCGAGGTCATCAGGAACCTCAACACCGTGCTGGACACCACCGTCAGGCACCAGTCGGAGTTGGACCAGACCGTGCAGGACTTCGAAAAGCTGATCACCGGCTTGAAGAACCGCGCGGATCCGGTCGCCAGCTCGGTGGCCGACATCAGCGACGCGGCGGGAACCGTCGCCGATCTGCTCGCCGACAACCGGCCGCTGCTGCAGAGCACCGTCGGTCACCTCGAGGCCGTGCAGCAGCCGCTGGTGGACCAGAGGGAGCAGTTGAACGACATCCTCACCAGGCTGCCGACGGCGTTCAAGATCATCGGGCGCGCCGGCGGCATCTACGGCGACTTCTTCAACTTCTACGCCTGCGACATCTCGCTTCGCCTCAACGGGCTCCAGCCGGGTGGCCCCGTCCGGACTGTCAAACTGTTCAGCCAGCCGTCGGGTAGGTGCACGCCGCAATGAGGACGCTCGAAGGGTCGAACCGGGTCCGTGGTGGCCTGATGGGCATCATCATCCTGATCATCGTGATCGGGGTGGGGCAGAGCTTCGCCAGCGTGCCCATGCTGTTCGCGACACCCACCTATTACGCGGAGTTCTCCGACACCGGCGGCATCACCAAGGGCGACAAGGTGCGCATCGCGGGCGTCGACGTCGGCCTCGTGCGCGACATGGAGATCGCGGGCGACAGGGTCAGGATCGGCTTCTCGCTCGACGGCACGCAGATCGGCACGGCCAGCCGCGCCGCGATCCGCACCGACACCATCCTCGGCCGCCGCAACATCGAGATCGAGCCGCGCGGATCCGATCCGCTGCGTGCCAACGGCGTGCTTCCGCTCGGCCAGACCACGACGCCGTATCAGATTTACGACGCGTTCTTCGACGTCACCAAGGCTGCTTCCGATTGGGACACCCAGACGGTGCGCGAATCGCTGAACGTGCTCTCGGAGACCATCGACCAGACCTATCCGCACCTGAGCGCCGCGCTCGACGGGGTGGCCCGCTTCTCCGACACCATCGGCAAGCGCGATGAGGACATCAAGAAGCTGCTGGCCAACGCCAACAAGATCGCAGGCATTCTCGGTAGCCGCAGCGAACAGATCAACCGTCTGCTGGTCAACGCCCAGACGCTGCTCGGCGCCATCAACGAGCGCCAGTACGCGGTCAGCATGCTGCTCGAGCGGGTCGGTGCGTTCTCCGAACAGGTCAAGGGCTTCATCGACGACAACCCGAACCTCAACAGGGTGCTCGAACAGTTGCGCGTCGTCAGCGACGTGTTGAAGGAGCGCCGATTCGACCTGATGGACACGCTCGTCACCACCGCCAGCTTCGTGGCGTCGCTGGGTGAAGCGGTCGCATCGGGTCCGTACTTCAAGGTGATGCTCGTCAACCTGCTCCCGGGCCAGATCCTGCAGCCGTTCGTGGACGCCGCCTTCAAGAAGCGCGGGATCGACCCGGAGAAGTTCTGGCGCGATGCGGGCCTGCCCGCGTGGCGGTTCCCGGACCCGAACGCGCAGGGCTTCGAGAACGGCGCCCCGCCGCCGGGACCCGCCGTGCTCGAGGGCACCCCGGAGAACCCGGGACCCGGTGTGCTGAAGGGATCGCCTTGTTCGTATACGCCACCGGCCGACGGTCTTCCGCGGCCCGGCGACCCACTGCCGTGTGCGGACCTTTCCGTGGGTCCGTTCGGTGGACCCGTATACGGTCCGCCCAACGTGGCGACCTCGGATCCGAACGTGCACGGTCCGCAGCCGTCGCCGGGTGTGCCCGCCGCGGCCATCCCGGGCCAGATCCCGCCGAACGTGCCCGGTGCGCACGGCCAGCTTCCGCCCGCACCGCCGGGTGCCCGCACCGTGCCCGTCGGCCCGATGCCCCCGCAACCGCCGGACTTCACCCCCGGTATCGCCCCGCTGCCACCGGCGCTGCCCGCGCCTGCGGTGCCGGGACCAGGACAACAGCTGGCACCCGCGGGCCAGCCGCCGCTTCCAGGGAATCCACCGTTCCTTCCGCCGGGATCGCAGCAGGGTTAGGGGGTTAGCAGATGTCGACGATCTTCAACGTCCGAAACCTGAAGCTGCCCGCGGTTTCCCGCGCGACCGTCATCATCGGCGCGTTGATCGTGGTGCTGGCGCTGGTGGCCGCCTTCGTCGGTTACAACCTGTACAAGAAGCTGACGACCAACGCCGTCACCGCCTACTTCAGCGACACCCTTGCGCTGTATCCCGGCGACAAGGTGACGATCATGGGTGTGCAGGTCGGGCAGATCGACTCGATCCAGCCCGCGGGCGACCGCATGAAGGTCACGTTCCATTACGAGAACAAGTTCAAGGTGCCCGCCAACGCGACCGCGTCGATCCTGAACCCGAGCCTGGTGGCGTCGCGCAACATCCAGTTGTCCCCGCCCTACACCGGCGGGCCGGTGCTGGAGGACGGGGCGACCATCCCGATCGACCGCACCCAGGTGCCGGTCGAGTACGACGAACTGCGCGACTCGATCAACCGCATCCTGACCGATCTGGGTCCGACACCGGAACAACCGAAGGGTCCGTTCGGCGACATCATCGAGTCGGCCGCCGACGGCTTCGCCGGGAAGGGCAAGCAACTCAACGCGACGCTGAACAACCTCTCGGAGGCGTTGTTCGCGCTGAACGAGGGCCGCGACGACTTCTTCGGCGTCGTCAAGAGCCTGGCGCTGTTCGTCAATGCGCTGCACCAGAGCGATCAGCAGTTCGTCGCCCTGAACAACGACCTCGCCGAGTTCACGAACGCGTTCACCAACACCGACCGGGAGGTCGCCAACGCGCTGCAGGACCTCGACCAGCTGTTGACCACCACGCGGGCGTTCCTCGACGAGAACGCCGAGGTGCTGACCCATGACATCAACAACCTGGCCGACGTGACCAACGCGATCCTTCAGCCCGAGCCGCGCAACGGCCTGGAGACCGCGCTGCACGTGTTCCCCAACCTCGGGGCGAACCTGATGAACATCGTCTCCCCGGTCACCGGTGGTGTCATGGGCATCCCCGTCATCAACAACTTCGCCAACCCGCTGCAGTTCGTCTGCAGCTCGATCCAAGCGGGTAGCCGACTGGGGTATCAGGAGTCGGCGGAGATGTGTGCGCAGTACCTGGCGCCGATCCTCGACGCGATCAAGTTCAACTTCCCGCCGTTCGGCGTGAACCAGTTCGCCTCGGCGATGACGCTGCCCAAGCACATCGCGTACTCCGAGCCGCGGCTGCAGCCGCATCCGGGATACAAGGACACCACTGTCCCGGGCATCTGGTCGCGCGACACCTTGTTCTCGCACGGCAACCACGAACCGGGCTGGGTCGCCGCGCCGGGCATGCAGGGCGTCGACGTGCAACCCTTCACGGCCAACATGATGACCCCGGAGTGCCTCGCGGAACTGCTGGGCGGGCCCGATTGCGCGGTCCCGGGGGCGCCGCCGGCATTCGGCACCACCCGCGACGGCAACCTGCCCGGCCCGCCGAATGCGTTCGACCAGAACAACCCGCTGCCCCCACCGTGGTACCCGCAGCCCGGTCCGCCACCGCCGCCGGCGCCCGGTGTGATCCCGGGCGATCCGGGTGGGTCGCCACTGGCAGGCCCCGCGCCTGCCCCCGCCGCCCCAGCGCCTGCGGGACCACCGCTACCAGCAGAGGCAGGTAGATGATGATCGCGCACAAGTGGAGAAGGTTCGCCCGTCGCGCCATCGCACTGAGCGCGATCGCGCTGGTGCTCAGTTCGTGCAGTTCCTGGAAGGGAATCGCGAACGTGCCGCTGCCGGGCGGCCCGGGCACGGGCCCGGACAGCACGACCATCTACGTGCAGATGCCGGACACCTTGGCGCTCAACGTCAACAGCCGCGTGCGCGTGGCCGACGTCTATGTCGGCCGCGTCCGTGCCATCGAACTGAAGAACTGGGTCGCGACGCTGACCCTGGATCTGCAGCCCGACATCGAGTTGCCCAAGAACGCACTGGCCCGCATCGGCCAAACCAGCCTCTTGGGTTCACAGCACGTCGAGTTGGAACCCCCGCCGAACCCGTCACCGGAACCGTTGCGCGACGGCGACACCATCCCACTCGCGAATGCGTCGGCCTACCCCTCCACCGAACGCGTGCTCGCCAGCATCGCGTCCATCCTGCAGGGCGGCGGAGTGCAGAACCTCGAGGTCATCCAGACCGAGATCTTCAACGTGCTCAACGGTCGGGCCGACCAGATCCGCGAGTTCCTGAACAAGCTGGACACGTTCACCGACGAACTGAACAAGCAGCGCCAGGACATCACCCGCGCGATCGATTCCACCGACCGGTTGCTGTCGGTCGTCGCGCAGCGCAACGACACCCTCGACCGCGTCCTGACCGAGTTCCCGCCGCTGATAAAGCATTTCGCGGACACCCGCGACCTGTTCGCCGACGCCGTCGAGGCGCTCGGGCGCATCAGCCGGGCGACCAACGACTACCTGGGACCGGCCAGCGACGACCTGAACAGAAACCTGGCCGCCCTGCAGCGACCGCTCAAGCAACTGGGCCGGGCTTCGCCGTACCTGATCGGAGCGCTGAAGTTGATGCTCACCGCGCCGTTCTCGATCGAGAACGTGCCGAAGGTCGTGCGTGGCGACTACCTCAACGTGTCGCTGATGGTCGACCTGACACTGTCCGCGGTCGACAACGGCATCCTGTCCGGCACCGGAGTCTCGGGCATGCTGCGTGCACTCGAGCAGGCCTGGGGTCGTGATCCGGCGACGATGATCCCGGATGTGAGGTTCACCCCGAACCCGCACAACGCTCCGAACGGTCCGTTGGTGGAACGTGGTGAATGACCCGTGCTGACCAGATTCATCAAGTTCCAATTGGTGCTGTTCGCCATCTTGACCGTGGTCGCGTTGGTGGTGCTGGGGTGGTACTACCTGCGCATCCCGTCGCTGATGGGGATCGGGCAGTACGAGCTGCGGGCTGAGCTGCCGCGTTCGGGTGGTCTGTATGCGACGGCCAACGTCACCTACCGCGGCACCCAGATCGGCAAGGTCACCTCGGTGGAGCCGACCGAGCGCGGTGCGGTGGCCGTGATGATGATTGAGGATCGCTACAAGATTCCCGCTGATGCGACGGCGAACGTGCATTCGGTGTCGGCGATCGGCGAGCAGTACCTGGACCTGGTCTCCACGGGGAGCCCCGGCCAGTATTTGGCGCCGGGCTCGACGATCACCGAGAGCACGGTGCCCAGCGAGGTGGGCCCGGCCCTGGATGCGGCGAACCGGGGTCTTGCGGTGTTGCCGAAGGAGAAGATCGACAGGCTACTGACCGAAACCTCGGAGGCGGTCGGTGGTTTGGGTCCTGCGCTGCAGCGGTTGGTGGATTCGACGACCCATATCGCGGAGGGTTTTCAGCAGAACCTGCCGCAGGTCAACGACATCATCGAGAACGTCGGGCCGATCCTGGACAGCCAGGTGCAGTCCGGTGACAACATCGAGCAGTGGTCGCGCAATCTGAACGTGATCGCCGCGCAGGCCGCCGAGCAGGATCCGGCATTGCGCAGTGGGCTGCAGCAGGCCGCGCCGACGCTGGATCAGGTCAACGCGGTCTTCGGTGGGGTGCGTGAGTCGCTTCCGCAGACGCTGGCGAATCTGACGATCGTCATCGACATGCTCAAGCGCTACAACAAGGGCGTCGAGCAGGTCCTTGTCGTCTGGCCCCAGGGCGCGGCAATGAATCAGGCCGGCACGCTGTTCGAAGACCTCGGCCAGTTGCCGCTGGCGTTGTCGATCAACCAGCCCCCGCCGTGTTTGACCGGCTTTCTGCCGGCCTCCGAATGGCGTTCACCGGCCGACACCAGCCCGGCGCCGTTGCCCAAGGGCACGTACTGCAAGATCCCGAAGGACTACCAGGCCAACGTGGTTCGCGGTGCACGCAACTATCCGTGCGTCGACGTGCCGGGTAAGCGCGCGGCCACGCCGGAGGAGTGCCGCAGCGAGGAACCGTACGTGCCGCTGGGGACCAACCCGTGGTACGGCGACCCGAACCAGGTTCTGTCGTGCCCGGCGCCGGGAGCGCGCTGCGACCAGGGGGTGAACCCCGGGCGCGGGGTAATGCAGGCGCCGTCGGTCAACAGCGGTAGGAACCCGGCACCGGCCAGCGACCTGCCGCCGCCGAATTCGACTGCCCCGGTGAGTGATCCGCTCACTCCACCGGGACAGGGCAGCGTGACCTGCAGTGGGCAGCAGCCCAACCCGTGCGTCTACACCCCGGCGCCGGGTCCGCCCGGTTCCTCAGCGGTCTATAGTCCGACCAGCGGTCAAATCGTCGGCCCGGATGGCGTGAAGTACAACGTCAACAACACGGGCACACCCGGAGATGACGGGTGGAAGGAGATGCTGGCACCCGCCAGCTGAGATGGCCAGTCGTCCTAGCGCCAACACTGGTCGGCGTGACCGGGCGAGGACCGATGTCTTGGGGACGGTGCACGCATTCGGCGCTCACCGCTGCGACGGTTCAAGGGTGGGGTGATGAGTCATGCTGACCAGGTTCATCAAGATTCAGCTGGTGTTGTTCGTGATCTTGACCGTGGTCGCGTTGGTGGTGCTGGGGTGGTACTACCTGCGCATCCCGTCGCTGATGGGGATCGGGCAGTACGAGCTGCGGGCTGAGCTGCCGCGTTCGGGTGGTCTGTATGCGACGGCCAACGTCACCTACCGCGGCACCCAGATCGGCAAGGTCACCTCGGTGGAGCCGACCGAGCGCGGTGCGGTGGCCGTGATGATGATTGAGGATCGCTACAAGATTCCCGCTGATGCGACGGCGAACGTGCATTCGGTGTCGGCGATCGGCGAGCAGTACCTGGACCTGGTCTCCACGGGGAGCCCCGGCCAGTATTTGGCGCCGGGCTCGACGATCACCGAGAGCACGGTGCCCAGCGAGGTGGGCCCGGCCCTGGATGCGGCGAACCGGGGTCTTGCGGTGTTGCCGAAGGAGAAGATCGACAGGCTACTGACCGAAACCTCGGAGGCGGTCGGTGGTTTGGGTCCTGCGCTGCAGCGGTTGGTGGATTCGACGACCCATATCGCGGAGGGTTTTCAGCAGAACCTGCCGCAGGTCAACGACATCATCGAGAACGTCGGGCCGATCCTGGACAGCCAGGTGCAGTCCGGTGACAACATCGAGCAGTGGTCGCGCAATCTGAACGTGATCGCCGCGCAGGCCGCCGAGCAGGATCCGGCATTGCGCAGTGGGCTGCAGCAGGCCGCGCCGACGCTGGATCAGGTCAACGCGGTCTTCGGTGGGGTGCGTGAGTCGCTTCCGCAGACGCTGGCGAACCTGACGATCGTCATCGACATGCTCAAGCGGTACCACAAAGGGCTCGAACAGGTCCTGGTGATGTTGCCGCAGGGTTCATCGGTCGCCCAGGCGGGTCTGCTGTTCGAAGACGTCGGCCAGTTGCCGCTGGCGTTGTCGATCAACCAGCCCCCGCCGTGTCTGACCGGCTTTCTACCCGCCTCCGAATGGCGCGCACCGGCCGACGTCTCGATGGCGCCGCTGCCCAAGGGCACGTACTGCAAGATTCCGAAAGACTTTCAGGCCAACGTGGTTCGCGGAGCCCGCAACTATCCGTGCGTCGACGTGCCGGGTAAGCGAGCGGCCACCCCGCAGGAGTGCCGCAGCGACGAACCGTACGTGCCGCTGGGGACCAACCCGTGGTACGGCGACCCGAACCAGGTCCTGTCGTGCCCGGCGCCGGGAGCGCGCTGCGACCAGGGCGTGAACCCCGGGCGTGGTGTGATCCAAGCCCCCTCGATCAACAACGGCATGAACCCGGCACCGGCCGGCGACCTGCCGCCGCCCCGGGTCACAGCGCCGGTCAGCGACCCGTTGTCCCCGCCGGGACAGGGCAGCGTGACCTGCAGTGGACAGCAACCCAACCCGTGCATCTACACTCCGGCACCAGGGCCACCCGGTTCCTCAGCGGTCTACAGCCCAGCCGGCGGGCAGGTGGTCGGACCCGACGGCGTGAGATACAACGTCAGCAACTCGAGCAACCCAGGAGATGACGGATGGAAGGAGATGCTGGCACCCGCCGGCTGAACCCCACCGATGCTGATGAGACGCCAGAGGAGCCGTTAGCAGTATCTGCAGACAGCGCACCCGCGCAGGACCCGGACACCGTAGAACATGAGGCCGCACCTCGCCGCCCGTCCAGGATCGGGCGCGGGATGGCCACCGGCATCTGCGCAGCGCTGGTGCTGTTGGCCGGCGCAGGCGGCGTCGCGGGATACCTGTTGTTCCGCAACGATCAGAAGGTCGCGGCCGCCGACCGCGCCGAGGCCGCCGCTGTGCAGGCGGCGAAGGACTGCGTGTCGGCGACGCACGCTCCCGACACCGCCGCCATGACGGCCGCGCAGTCCAAGATCATCGAATGCTCGACGGGTGACTTCGCCGTGCAGTCCTCGCTGTACGCCGGCGTGCTGGCCGAGGCCTATCAGGCGGCTCAGGTCCAGGTGCAGGTATCGGATATGCGTGCCGCCGTGGAGAAGCACAACGACGACGGAACGTTCGACGTCCTGGTCGCGGTGCGGGTCAAGGTGACCAACTCCGACATCGCCGATCAGGAGCAGGGATATCGCCTGCGGGTGAAGATGGCGCCCGACGACGAAGGCTCCTACAAGATCGCCAAACTCGACCAGGTCACCTCGTGACGTCCCTGATCGAAGCGCCTCCGGACTCGACGGGCACCGACGTGGCCGTCGACGAGCCGACAGCGCCCTGGTCGGCGAGGGCCGGCGCATTCGCCGTCGACGTCCTCATCGGGCTCGCCGTGGTGACGACGCTGGCGCTGGTGTCGCTCACCGCACCGCAGCGCAGCCCGCTGTGGTGGGGATATCTGGTGGCGATGGGGATGGTCGTGCTGACGATGGCGGTCAATCGCCTCGTACTGCCGACCGTCCTGGGTTTCTCGCTGGGGCGTGCCGTCTTCGGTATCGCGGTTGAGAAGCGCGACGGTTCGCCGCCGGGAGTGTGGCGTCTGCTGCTGCGCGACGTCGCACACCTGCTCGATACCGCAGCATTGTTCATCGGGTGGCTGTGGCCGCTGTGGGATCGGCGCCGCCGCACCTTCGCCGACCTCCTGCTGCGCACCGAGGTGCGTCCGGTGCCGCCGCCGGAGCGCAACGTCCGCAAGCTCACCGCTGTCGTGCTGATTGCCGCCACGCTGGCCTGCGCGACGGCCGTCGCAGTGAACTACTTGGTGGTGTACCGACACGAGCGTGCGGTCGAGCAGACCAGACAGCAGATCGCCGAACAGGGCCCGCGGATTGTCGAGCAGATGCTGAGCTTCAAGAGCGACACCATGCAGCAGGACTTCAAGCGGGCCCAATCGCTGACCACCGACGGCTACCGGCAGCAGTTGATCGAGCAGCAGAAGGCCGGACAGAGCGCAGGTGTCACCTCCAACGAGTACTGGGCGGTCAGCAGCGCGGTGCTCGAAGCGACACCGGACACCGCAGAGATGCTGCTGGCGCTCCAGGGCCAGCGGGGCGATAACCCCAATGAGCTGAAGTTCATCACCGCCACCGTGCAGGCCGAGTTCGCCAAATCAGGTGACGGCCAGTGGCGCATCGCCAACCTCACCGTGCTCAAGCGGCCGCAGATGACTGCACAGGGCCGATGAGTCCGCGGCGCAGAGTCGACGCCGACGAGCGGGACTTCTTCGAGGTGGAACCGGAGCCACCGCACCGCTGGGGGCTGCCGATCATCGCCGCCGTGGCGTCACTTCTGATGGTTGGCGCGATCGCGGCGGGATCTCTGATGTTGGTCAGCCACGAGAAGAATCGCCGCACGGTCGCCAACGACCACGCCGCGCTGGTGTACGTCAGCGAGTTCATGACCGACTACACGTCGTTGGACCCCTTCAACGCCAACGCCTATGTGGAACGCATCCTGGCGCAGGGTACGGGCGACTTCGCCAAGACGTTCAAGGAGAAGCAGAACGAAATCCTGATCCAGGTCGCGCAGGCGGAGCCCACCAGCGGATCCGTACTGGCCGCGGGTGTGCAGCGGTGGAACGACAACGGCAGCGCCGACATTTTGGTCGCGACCAAGGTCTCCGCCAAAGGGCCGGACGGCAAGTCGACAGTCGAGAGCGGAAGTCGTTGGATAGCAACGGCTATCAAGGAAGGACAGCAGTGGAAGATCAGCCAGCTGATCCAGGTGATCTGACCACCGGACCCTCGGCGGAATCCACCCCGGCGCCGCGACGGCGGCGGTGGTCCCTCCTCCGCCGCAGGCATAAGGAATCGGCCGAAGCCGCAGCAGATTCCGGCGCGGCGCAGGAGGCGGCGACCGCAGCGGATACGCCCGCACCCCAGCCGGTCGGCAAAGCGAAACGCCGGGGACGGACGAGCGTCGAGACAACGGACGACAAGACCGTCGACACTTCCGCGGAGGAGGTAGCCGCCTCGGAACCCGAAGAGGCCGAAACGGAAACGGTCGCCTCGGAATTGGTCGCCACAGAACCCGAAGCTGCCGAGACCGAAGCCGTCGAGCCCGACCCAAGCGACGAGCCCGCTGTCGTGCCACAGGAGGTGCGCTTCGTCCCGCACCGGCCCGCGGGCAAGCGGCTCATCGCGGCGATGGTGGCGGCCGCCGTGTTGTTCGTCGGTGCGGCCGCGTTCGCCGCGTCGACCCTGCAGCCCTACTTGTCGGAGCGAGCCGAGATCAACACCAAACTCGACGTCGCTCGCACCGCCGCCAGTGCGATCTCCACGCTGTGGACCTACACGCCGGACAACATGGAGACGTTGCCGGAGCGGTCGGCGGCGTTCCTCGGTGGCGACTTCGCCTACGAATACCGCAAGTACATCGACGCGATCGTCGCGACGAACAAACAGGCGCAGGTCACCAACACCACGCAGGTAATGGGCGCGGCGGTGGAGACGCTGACCCCCGACGAGGCCACCGCGATCGTCTACACCAACTCGGTGGCGACCAGCCCGATGAGCAAGAACATCCCCTCGCTGCGCTACCTGTCCTACCGGTTGACGATGGAACGCCGCGATGCGAAGTGGCTGATCACGAACATGTCGACCATCACGTCGCTGGACCTGACACCGCAGCTGTAGTCGGGAAGTTGACGCGTGGTTGTCGAATCCCCTGTCTCAGAACGATTGACGATCACCTGTTTACTGCTGTTGACGTTCGCGACCGGTCTGGTCGATGCGGTCAGCGTCCTCAAGCTCGGCCACGTGTTCGTGGCGAACATGACCGGCAACGTGATCTTCCTGGGTTTCTGGCTGGTGCCGCACTCGGGGGTGGACGTGACCGCCGCGCTGGTCGCGTTCGCCGGCTTTGTCGCGGGCGCGGTGGCCAGTGGCCGGTTCACCCGACACCTCGGCACCGATGTCCGCCGTTGGCTGTCGATCACCATGACCTTCGAGGTCGTGCTGCTTGCGGCCCTGTCGGTGCTCGCCGGGACCGGCGTGCTCGACTATCAGGACAACACGAAACTGCTCCTCATCGCCGGGCTCGCCGTGGCGTTCGGCGTTCAGAATTCCAGCGCCCAGCAGTTCGGCATCCAGGAGTTGTCGACGACGGTGTTGACGACGACCATCGTGCGGATCGGCTTCGACAGCCGGTTGGCCGGCGGCACCGGTGAACGGGAGAAGTTGCGCTACAGCGTGGTTCTGACGATGTGCGGTGGGGCGGTCGTGGGAGCGACGATGACCCGCTTCACGGTCGCGCCGATCATCGGACTGGCCGCGGCAATGGTGGCGCTCAGCGGGATCTTGTTCTGGGTCGGGGACAGGCGCGGCCGCTAGGCTTGCCGCATGCCTTCGGTACTCGTCACCGGCGCGTCACGGGGAATCGGCAGGGCCATCGCCGAGCACCTGGCCGCCCGTGGTTGGCAGGTGATCGCCGGTGTCCGCACCGAGACGGACGTCGAGGCGGTCACCGCGCTGGATCCGCACCGGATCTCGGCGGTACTCCTCGACGTCACCGACGCCGGCCAGATCGCCGCGTTGGCCGACGTCTTGCCTGATCGATTGGACGCTGTCGTCAACAACGCCGGGGTGGTCGTCAGCGGCCCCATGGAGGCGGTGACGTCCGACGAATGGCGAAAGCAGTTGGAGGTCAACGTGATCGGCCAGCTCGCCGTCACTCGGGCGGTACTGCCACGGATGCGGGAAGCGCGCGGCCGGATCGTGTTCATCTCCAGCGTGAACGGCAGGGTGTCGATGCCGTTGCTCGGAGCCTACGCCGCGAGCAAGTTCGCGCTCGAGGCCGCGGCCGACGCGTTGCGGATGGAGTTGCAGCCGTGGCGGATACCGGTCGTCATCGTGGAGCCGGCGCAGACCGACACCGACATGTGGCGTACCGCCGACACCATGGTGGTCGAAGCCGAGGCCGCCCTTTCTCCGGAGCACCGCGCGCTGTACGCCGAACACATCGCGGGAATGAAGAAGATGGTGCCGGTCGCCCAACGGATGGCCGTTCCTCCCGAGAAGGTTTCCGTCGTGGTCGAGGAGGCGCTCACCGCGCGCCGCCCGCGACCTCGTTATGTGGTGGGGCTGGGGCCCAAGCTGCAGGTGGCCGTGGTTCCGAAGTTGCCGACGCGCGTGCGCGACGCAGTGCTGCGCCGGGTGTCCGGTCAGCCCTGACCGATGAGGGAGTTCGTCAAGCGCAACGCCTCTGCGCCTGTGAGCTTCTTCGCGTGTGAAGCCGCTGGGCTGCAATGGCTTTCGGCCGTCGAGGACGGTGTTCCGTGTGCAGCTGTGCTCGGTTACGGCGACACTAGCCTCACGTTGGAAGAACTGCAGAGCGTCGCACCGTCCCGATCCGCGGCGCGCGAGTTCGGATGCCGACTCGCGCGCACGCACGATGCCGGAGCCGCGGCGTTCGGGGCCGCGCCGGACGGATGGGAAGGGCCAGGGTTCTTCGGGCCGATGCACGATCCGCTGCCCATGTCGTTGACGGGGCATGAGCGCTGGGGCACCTTTTATGCACGCGAGAGGTTGGCGCCGATGGCACGCGCCGCGGCGGATCAACTGGACGTGGAGTGCCGCGCGGCGGTCAACACGGTGATGGCCAGGTGCGAAGACGGTGATTTCGACGACGACGATCCGCCCGCCCGCCTGCACGGCGATCTGTGGAGCGGCAACGTGATGTGGACACCGGACGGCGTGGTGCTGATTGACCCCGCCGCCCACGGCGGTCACCGTGAGACCGATCTGGCAATGCTCGCGCTGTTCGGCTGTCCCCACCTCGACGAGGTGATCGACGGCTACCAATCCGTGCGGGAGTTGCGGGCGGGATGGTGCGGCCGAGTCGGATTGCATCAGCTCTATCCGCTGTTAGCCCACGTCGTGTTGTTCGGCGGCGGTTACACACGGCAAACATCGGTGGCGGCGCGCAGCGCCCTCGCCGGGTTCTAGAGCGAATGCGCTGGCTGACGCATCTATTTCGATAAGGTAACTTATTTACCGAGCAAACAAATTTGCTCAAATTGTAGTCTCGTGAGAGCCTGCCTGTTACGGTCACGTAAATTGCTGTTTCGTTCGAAAGGACCGGATCAGTGGCTGGCAGACACGGCAGGCATGGCAAACGCAGCCGCCCCTCCACGAAAATCGCGGCGATCGGCGCGGCCACTGCGACGGCCACGGCGCTCACGGTCGGCGCCGCACCCCTGCCCGAGCCGAGCGACGACGCGAAGACTCTAGTAGATACCCACGTCAACCTGGCCGCGGCGGTGAATCAGTGGCCCGGGCCCGATGAGATCCCCGACCTCACGTTCGGCCTCGGTCCGGCGGTCTACGACCTCGGCCAGGTCGCCGCAGAGGTGCTGATCCGGCTGGTAGTCGAGAACTTCAACCTCGCCGTGCTGGCACAGGCGGCCGGCGCCGACCCGGAGTCGGTGCTGAACAACCTGCTCGGCGGGGTGCTGGGCGAGATACCGCCAGGTTTGCTCGCTGACGTTGTCGGCGCGATACCGATCGACGTACCGGGAGTCGTGGGCGCACTCATCGATCCCCTTGGGATACTCACCCCCGGCGTGGAACAGCAGCTCAGCAACCTGCTGGCAGGCTCGCTGCCGGAAACCATCGGCGGCCTGTTCGGCCTGCTCGGCCTCGACCTCAGCGATCCGTTCAACCTCTCCAACCTGCCCGGACCGGTCAACGTGATCACCGCGGGCCCGGTGTTCACCGTGCTCAAGCTGTTGGGAGTCGACCTCGGTTGGGTGCCCGGCCTGCCGCGCGCCATCGCCGAGGAGGTCAACAAGACCCCATACCTCGACGTGGAAGTCAGCCTCGAGTCAGTGCTGCGCGAGCTGGAGATCCTGAACCCGGTGTTGGACCTGCTCAACATCCCCATCCCCGACATCGACGCCGTCGAGGTCCGGGTGCCGGTGGTCCTGAGCATGGGGCTCGGCGCCTTCTCCGCCGGGGCGGCATACGAGCGGATCGTCGCCGACCTGGTGAATCAACCGGGCGGGGACAACGCCGCCGAGCATCCGCTCCTGGGCAGCATCACCATCCTCCCGATGATCCTGCTGCGCAATCCCGGGCGGGCCAACGGCGGAATGTTCGCTCGCTTCTATCCTCTGTTCGGCCTGGCGGGCATCAAGACGGTCACGCCGGAGACCGAAGCCTCCTACAGCGGGGGCATCCCGCTGCCCGGCACCGGCCTTTCCGTCGGCGGCGCGAACCTGATCCCGATCAAGCTCGACGCGACGGTCCAGTACGACATGCTGAGTGACTTCGCCGCGTGGCCGAACCCATTCTCGTTGGCCAACAACCTGTTTGCAGGCCTGCTTCCGACCTATATGCTTCGCGGCGTCACGCTCGACCCCCAGCAGCTACTGGAGCTCGACGATCTCGCGCAGCGCATCCGGGACGGCGATCCGCTCGCGGTCAACCTCTATCTCACGCTGCGCTCGGCGACCCTGCCGCTGCTCGAGCCGCTGTACCTTGCCGCCGACGTGCTCAACCTCGTCACTCTCGGAGGGGTCGCGCGCTACAACCCGTTCAGCATGGTGGCCAACGCGCTTGCACCGGCGTTGACCAGCCTGGTGAACCTCGGCTACACCGACGTCTACTACAACCCGCAGACCGGCGGTTACGAGCGGTCACTGGACGAGGCCGGCGACCCGACGCCGTTCATGTCGTTCCCGAATGTCGACTGGGCCCAGGTTCCGGGCGTCATCTTCAACCAGTTGGTCCAGGGCATATTCAAGGAGTTCTTCAGCGACAACCCGACGGTGGGCACGCCGAACGTCCTGACCAGTCTGCTCAGGTTCCTCACCGGCGGATCCCTCTGGGGCACAACGCCAACCAGTGTGCTGACCGACATCGTCGACGAGGCGCTCGAAGCGGCCACCGAGGATATCCTCCCGAACACCGCGCAGGAGGCAGGCGAACTACCTTCGCCGACCGACCTGCCCGATTCCGGCGCGCGGATGCTCACCCTCGTGACCGACGAACCGCAGGGCGAGGAAGCGCTCGACGAAGTCGTCGCAGGCCAGGCTGCAGACGAAGTGGTCGCAGACAAGCTTAAAGACGAAGTCGTCGTTCAGAAGCCGGCCGAGGAAGGGGGCGTCGCCGAAGAGACCGTGACCGAGGGGGTGAAACCCGCCGAGGACGACGGCGAAATCACGGTGAGCGAGACGGGCACCAAGACCGAGGCCTCCAAGACCGCCGAGACCCCTGCCGATAAGACCACCGCCGATGAGACGAAGACCGGCGAAACGAAGACCGGCGGTAAGGACGGTGACACGTCGAAGAAGGGTTACAAGCCGGGCAACAAGTTCAGCCCGAACACGGGCGCCAAGTCCGGCCCGAAGCACGCCAAGCCCGACAACGGTGAGCCGGTCAAGGCGGTACCGGGATCCTCACCGCGACATGCCAAGCCGGACAACGACTCTCCGAGCGTGACCAGCGGTGATGCCGGCAGCAGCACGTCCGGCACCACCTCCGGCGCATCCGGCGAGGGGTCCGGCAGCGCTGCGGCCTGATGCGAACGACCTAATTGAACGCGAGCCAGCTCGGTAGTCCGCGTTCGCGCGAATCGCACAGCACCTGCCGGGTGTCACAGGATCCGCGGGGCACGCCCGCGCCGGTCCACATACCGCCGGTGTCGCGGCGCAGCACGATCGATGACGAGCCGCCGCCGTCGAGCAGGATCGCGGTGTCACTGCCCAACCCGCGGAACAGGTCCTGAATCTGGTCGGGGGTGTAGCTCCCGCCCTGGAAGACGTACATCTCGTCCTTGTCCTTGGAGTACGCGAGCGCGGTGCGCGCCGCACTCGGTCCGCCGTCGTTGAGCTGACCGGTGTCACCCGGCGCGAGCAGACCGATACCGGCGACCGCGACGAACCGCGCGCCCTCGTCGACCAGCCGCTGCACCACCGGCGAGGCCGCGTCGTAGTCGTCAGGACTGGCAGGCGGCACCACATACGGCGCACCGCCCACGGGAAGGATCATGGTGGACAACGCTTTCCAGTGCTCGTTGCCGCCGGACAACCCCTGTTTACCCGCATAGGCGACGGTGCCGGTCACCGCTATGTTCGCCTTACCCTGGCCGCGGGTGTTGTCGACGTAGGCGCCCAACGGTGAACTGCATCCGGTGGACTTCCACGAGCCGCCTCGTTGGCCGCGCACGTCGAAGAAGTTGGCGTTGATCGCGATCGTCGGCTGTCCGAGCGCCTGCCAGGCCTGCAGCGGAGTGAAGATCTCGGACGCCTGCAACAGCCCCTCCCCGGTGCGGGCGCGGGGATCGCGCTCGCAACGGGCTTGATAACCCCGGTGCGAGTCGACCAGCAGTCGCGGCGCAAGCCGGGTGGAGGCCGCCTTGATGATCATCAGACGCCCGCCGCTGGTGGTCTCGTACCAGCCGCCGCCCGCGTTGAGCATCGGGGCGGGATGGCCACCGCCGAAGTTGTAGACGAGATAGGACCCTCGGGTGTTGGCGATCGCGGTGGCGAGCTTCTCGCGTGCGCCGGCGGCATTGGCGGCGGGGGCCATGGACAACACCGCAGACAGCACCGCGCACAGCAACAGTGCCGTGGCCGATGCCGCGAAGCGTCTGATGTTTGCTGGTCGCGCCGACACGCGAGGCCCCTTTGATGTTGGCGGAGGAACGAATACCACATTATTCACTACAGTCCCACTGTCAACATATGTCGCAGTTACATCACGGTTGCGTTGCTGGCGGGTCGCGATTCGATGCTCCGGCGCCATGGAAGGTCCCGCAGGAGTCAAATCATTGGTGTGCGGCCACGCACCCGGAGAAGAGCGGAGGGTCGAACCAAGGGGTTACGAACCGCTCAAGACGGGCACTGTGTGCTTAGCGGCACATAGTGCCGCCAACCGAAGGAGTCACATATGTGGACGATCATCGTTGCGCTTGTCGTCGGCGCAATCCTCGGCGCACTGGCGCGCCTGATTCTGCCCGGTAAGCAGAACATCGGTGTTCTCATCACCGTGCTGCTCGGTGCAGTGGGAGCCCTGCTCGGCTCGTGGATTTCGAATGAGATGTTCGGCACCGGGGACAAGATGTTCTCCCCGATCCCATTCGTCATCGGGCTGGTAGTGGCCATCATCCTTATTGGCATCTACGTGGCGATCACCGGACGGCGGGGCACGGGAGCGCCGAGAACGCGCTAACGCCCCGGCGGGGCCAACCGATAGACCGCGTCGGCGTAGTCGTCGGTGATGTAGACGGCGCCGTCGGGCCCGACCACCGCGGCGACCGGTCGGCCCCACCGCGAGCCGTCTTCGGACTGGAACCCGCCGACCAGCGTCTGCTTGTCGGCGAGTTCGCCGTTGCGCCAGCCGAAGAACGCCACCTCGGGGGCATACGGCGGCTCGCGGTTCCATGACCCGTGCACGCCGATGAGGGCGCCGCTGGAGTACGGGGCCGGTAACGCGCCGTCGGTGAAGCTCATCCCGAGCGGGGCGGCATGTGCGCCGAGGCTCTGTTCGATCGGCGGCAGGGCCGCACAGTCGAGGCGGCTGCCGTCGGCGTTCGTCTGTACGTCGCGGATCAACGGCAGCCGCGCCGGCCCACCGTCGGGATTGCAGAAGGGCCAGCCCAGTTCGCGGCCGGGTGTCAGTCGCGCCACCGATTCCGGCGGATGCAGGCTGACGTAATCCTGGCGGACCTGGCCGGTCTGCGGGTCGGCGACGTTGTCGCGGTTGTTGACCGCGGTCCACACCGCTCCGTCCGGCGCGATCGCCAGGCCGGTCCCGTTGCGGACCCCGGTCGCGAACGGCTCGGCGGGGCCACCTCCCGGCGCGACCCGCATGATCGTGGCGCGCGGCGGATCGGCGTCGCGATCGGCGGCCGTGATGTTGCCCGTCGAGCCAATCGAGAAGTAGACGCTGCCGTCGGGGCCGATCGCGACTGATTTGAGGGCGTGGGCATACGCGCCGCGCAGGTCCGGACTTCCCGCGTCGGGTAGATCCGCCGCCACGGTGCGCCGATCGGTGGCCGCGCCGTCGGCGTAGGTGTAGGCGTCGACCTGGTCGCTTTCGGCGACGTAGAGCGTGTCACCTGCGAACGCGAGCCCATGCGGCTGGTCGAGTCCTGAGAGCAGGGTCGACTGGCGAGGTTGCGCATCGGTGGGCTGCAGCCGCAACACCTCGCCCGTGCTGGGCTGCGACACCAGAAGCGCGCCGTCGGGTGCCCACGCGGCCAGCCTGGCCTTCGGAACGCGCGCCCACACCGCCATCGACCAACCGGCGGGAACGAGCGCCTGACGCGGCTCATTGAACGGCGCCTGCGCCAGGGCCGGGTCGACGGTGACGGTCACCTCGGACAGGTCCGAGGTCGCTTCCGCGGTGGCCGAGGGTTCACTCGGGGACGGGTCCGGCGCCGGTGCGCGCCCTGAATCCGACGAACAGCCCGTCGCCAGCATCACACCTGCGATGCAGGCGATCGCGTTAAGCCGCAGCCAAACTCGCATGCATCTCCCAGACTAGAATTTCGGCCGACGTCGCGGCGGTGACGCGCTGGCCACCCGTACCCGTGAAACGAACCGCGTCGCCCTCACCCAGGGGGCCCGCGCCCTCGAGCGTGACCTCGCCGCGAGGCACGAACAGGTGGAGATAGGGGGCGTGGGGCAACTCGACGCTGTCACCGGCCTGCATCCGCGCGCCGTGTAGGGCGGCGTACTTGTTGCGGATGAAGATTGCGGTCTGGTTCCGGTGTTCAGGCATGCCGCTGGCGATCGTGATCAGACCGCCGCGCAGCAGTTCGTCATCGATCTCGAGTTGCTGATAGCCGGGGTCGATTCCCGACTCGTCAGGGATCACCCACATCTGGACGAAATGCACCGGCTCACTGTGGGATTCGGTGCCCGTCAAGGTCCACGAGTCGTTCTTCTCGGAGTGCAGGATGCCGCGGCCGGCCGACATCCGTTGCGCCAGGCCGGGATAGATCACGCCGGAGTGGCCGGTGGAGTCCTGGTGCACCAGCGATCCGCGCAAGACCCAGGTGACGATCTCCATGTCCCGGTGCGGATGGGTATCAAATCCGGTACCCGGCGCTACCCGGTCGTCGTTGTTGACGAGCAGCAGGCCGTGATGGGTGTTGTCCGGCTCGTAGTGGCTGCCGAAGGAGAACGAGTGCTTGGAGTCCAGCCAGGAGATCGCGGTCTTCGCGCGGCTGTCTGCCCTGCGGATGTCGACGGTGGGGGCGGTCATGGCTTACCTCTCGCTCGGCGCCCAGCCTAAATGGGGCTACTGGACGCGACAACATAGATGATGTGTCATGTATTCCGTGTGGCTGACGAGGCGCGAACAAGAGGTCTGGCGGAAGTACCTGTCAGTCACGAGCCGTCTGCAGACGGCCATGCACCGGCAACTGCAACGTGACTGCGAGCTGTCGCTGGCGGACTACGAGGTCCTCGTCGCGCTGAACGAGCGCGGTCCGCAGCGCATCAACGACCTGGCCGAGACGCTCGGGTGGGAGCAGAGCAGGTTGTCACACCAGCTGCGGCGGATGCGCGGGCGCGCACTGCTCGAGCGGCACGGCAGCGACGACGACCGGCGGGGCGCCAGCGTGTCGATCACCGACGGTGGGCTCGGAGCGCTGCAGAGGGCTGCTCCGGGGCACGCAGAACTCGTGCGCAGCACGGTGTTCGAGGGATTGACACCACAACAGCTTCGGGCGTTCGACGAGGTTCTGAACGCGGTGCTGGACCGGTTGGTTACCAGTCCGCCTCGTCGTAGGTGACGACGCCGCGGATGTTCTTGCCGTCGAGCATGTCCGCATAGCCGGAGTTGATGTCCTCGAGGCGGTAGGTCCTGGTCACCATGTCGTCGATGTTCAGCAAGCCCGACTTGTACAGGCCGACCAGTTTCGGGGTCTCGATGTGCGAGCTGCCACCGCCGAAGATGTTGCCCTTCAACGTCTTCTGCAACATCGTGAACAGGAACAGGTTGAGCTTGACGTCGACGTCCATCATCGAGCCCATGCCCGTCACGACGCAGGTGCCCGTCTTGGTGGTCAGCGTCAGTGCCTCTTCGATGTACTCGCCCTTCATGTCCCCGACGGCGATGATCGTCTTGTCGGCCATCACGCCGTGGGTGAGGTCGATGACCGGTGCGATCGCCTCGGCCATCGACGGGTAGACATGGGTGGCGCCGAACTTGATCGCCTGTTCGCGCTTCCACTCGTTCGGGTCGATCGCGACCACGTGGCGGGCCCCGGCGATGACCGCGCCCTGCAGTGCGCTCATGCCGATGCCGCCGACGCCGACGATCACGACGGTCTCACCCGGGTTGACCTCGGCCACGTTGGTGGCCGACCCGAAGCCCGTCGGAACCGCGCAGCCCAGCAGGGCGGCCGACTCGAACGGAATGTCCTTGTCGATCTTGACGACGGAGTCCTTGTGCACCGTCATGTGCGGCGCGAAGGTGCCGAGCAGGTTCATCGGCGAGACCTCGGTGCTACCGGCATGCACCCGGGAGGTGCCGTCGGCGATCGCCTTGCCGCCGAGCAATACCGCGCCGCGGTCGCACAGCGAGCGGTAGCCCTTGAGGCACGGTGCGCATTGCCCGCACGCCGGGATGAACGCGAGGATGACGTGGTCGCCCTCCTCGAGGCCGGTGACGTTCTTGCCGACCTTGGTGATGACGCCGGCGCCCTCGTGTCCGCCGAGCGCAGGCAGCCCGATCGGGGTGGCGCCGGTGGTCAGGTGGTAGTCCGAATGGCACATGCCCGCGGCGTGCAGGCGGATCTGTACCTCGTCGGCGACGGGGTCACCGATCTCGATCTCGTCGATGCGGAACGGTGAGTTGAGCTCCCACAGCAGCGCGCCCTTGGTCTTCATGGCCGCTGACTATAGAACACGTTACAGAACGAGTGTCAACTCCGCTGTGAACTGCGCAGATGAGGGCTTCGGCCCATCGCAGACACCGCGGTAGGCCAGCCACCTGCGCGTCGAGCCGCTTTGGTGCGCACCTTCGTAATACGCTGCCCGCGATGAGCACACCTTCGCCGCGATGGCGCGCTGTGCGAGCGTTTACCGTCTTCGCTGTGGCGCTGGTGCTGCTGATGGCGGGCAACCTCGCGCTGTACGCGTCCAGCAGGCACTGGGCCGAGGACGGTCTGCAACTCGGCGACTTCGACAAGCCCGACCGGATCGATCTCACCGTGTGGGTGAACCGGGTCGACACCGAGACGACGACGGTGGCGGCGACGATCACCGACGTCGAGGCCAACGGGAAGTACGCCGATGAAGACGGCCATCTGAACCTGGACACCAAGCTGCTGAGCAATTCCTTCACCAACGCCTCGGTGAACCTGCCGAGCGGAGAGACCGTGCCTGTCATCGAGCAGAAGTTCGGCATGGTCGGAATCCCGACCGACTACCCCTTCGATCGCTACACCGCCTTCCTGGGGCTCAACATCGCGGCCGACGACGGCACCTCGCTGCCCACGACGCTCACCGTGTTCAACAACGACTCCTTCTTCCGGGTCGCGCTGGGCCCCGACCCGGACGTCGAAGGCGACAGCGTCGACGCGGATCTTTTCCTGCACCGCAGCGCACCGACGCTGGTGTTCGCCGTGTTCGTGATGCTGCTCATGCTCGGGTTGGCCGCGGCCGCCGTCACGGCGTCCTACTACGCGCTGCGGTGGCGCAGAGGTCTTGTCCTGCCAGCCTGCTCGATGATGGCGGCGATCCTGTTCGCACTGATCCCTCTGCGCAACGCCGTGCCCGGCGGCCCGCCGATCGGCTCGCTCATCGACTTCGTGGCGTTCTTCATCGCCGAGGGCGTCATCTCGATCGCGTTGATCACCAGCGTCGTGCTCGGCTACCGGCACGACATCGCCTATGAGCGCGCCGAAGCGGAAAAGGTGGGCCTGACCATCGACGAGTACGCGCTGGGCCGTAAGCCGTAGTTCAGACGGTGTCGGCGAGCCCGAAGGGGGCGAAGGTCGTGGCGTGGAACGCCACGACGTGCGCGATGCCGCGGGCCGTCACGTCGAGCACGTGCATCTGGAAGGCCTCGTGTGCCCCGGTCTGGCGGTTGAGCATGTAGAGCGCGGCGGCCGGCTGACCGTTGGCGGTGGTCCGAATGAACCGCATATCCCCGGGCCCTTCGGCAGGGCAGTGCGTTTTCGACAGAGCCACGATGTTCTCCGGGCCCTGGTACCAGCCGTCGAACGGCGGCATCTCCCACACGGCATCCGCGGTGAACAACTCGACGAGCTTGTCGACGTCGTAGCTCTCAAACGCTGCGATATAGCGCGTCAGCAGGTCTTGGGCCTCCGGCGACTGCGGCGCGCGCAGCTCGTCGTCCTCGCTCGGGCCGACGGCGTCCAGCTGCGCACGCGCCCGCTGTAGCAGGCTGTTCACCGCCGCCGTCGACGCGCCGACCGCGTCGGCGATTTCGGACGCTTTCCACTGCAGCACGTCGCGCATGACCAGAACGGCGCGCTGCCGCGGTGAGAGGTGCTGAAGTGCCGCGACGAATGCCAGCCGCACGGATTCGCGAGAGCCCACGATGACCGACGGGTCGGCCGGGTCGACCGCCTGATCGGGCAGCGGCTCGAGCCACGGCACCTCCTCACGGGCGACGATGTCGTCGAGCGGATCGGAACTCGGGGCGCCGAGGCCCGTCGGCAGCGGCCTGCGCTGCCTGCTCTCCAGCGCCGTCAGGCAGGTGTTGGTGGCGATCCGGTACAGCCACGTGCGAACCGACGATTTGCCTTCGAAGCCTCTGAACGACTTCCACGCCCGCAGATAGGTCTCCTGCACCAGATCCTCGGCGTCGTGCAGGGAACCGGTCATCCGGTAGCAGTGCGCGAGCAGTTCACGGCGATACCGCTGGGCATCGGCCAGGAAGGCATCCTCGGCGCTGCTGTCGTCGACATCGTGGGCCAGGACCGTCACGCCGCCGAGCTTAATCAGTGGGTCCGACAACGGATAGTCTCGCTGCGTGGCCACGACCCGCAGCGAACGCAGCTTCGACGGTATCGGCGGTGTGCGCATCGTCTACGACGTCTGGACTCCCGAGGGTGATCCGCGCGGTGTGGTCGTGCTGTGCCACGGATACGCCGAGCACGCCCGCCGGTATGACCACGTCGCGCAGCGGTTCGGCGAGGCCGGTCTGCTCACCTATGCGCTCGACCTGCGCGGCCACGGGCGCTCCGATGGCAAACGGGTTTACCTGCGCAACATCGGCGAATACACCGGCGACTTCGGAACCCTGGTGACGATCGCCGCCGAAGAGCACCCCCGCCTGCCGCTCATCGTCGTCGGCCACAGCATGGGCGGCGGCGTCGTCTTCGCCTACGGCGTCGAGCACCCCGACGATTACACCGCGATGGTGCTGTCGGGGCCCGCCGTCTACGCCCACGACGCGGTGTCACCGGTCATGATCACTGTGGCCAAGGTCCTCGGCGGCATCCTGCCGGGCCTGCCCGTCGAGCAACTGCCCACCGAAGCGGTGTCGCGGGACCCCGACGTGGTGGCCGCGTACATGGCCGACCCGATGGTGCACCACGGCAAGCTCCCCGCCGGGGTGGCCAAGGCGCTGATCAAGGTCGGCGAGACGATGCCGCAGCGGGCGTCCGCGCTCACCGCGCCGCTGCTGGTGGTGCACGGCGAACAGGACAAGCTCATCCCCGTCGCGGGCAGCCGCCACCTGTTGTCGTGTGTCGCATCGACCGATGCGCACCTGAAGGTCTATCCCGACCTCTACCACGAGGTGTTCAACGAGCCCGAGCGTGACCTCGTCCTCGACGACGTCACCTCGTGGATCGAGGCCAAGCTTTGAAAGCAGTTGTCGCGGGGGCGCTTTCACTGATCATCGTACTGTCGGGATGTTCGCCCTCGGGCGACGTGCAGTGGGTCGACGAGAACGTCGGCTTCACCGCCGACGAGCTGACCATCCACGGCACTTACCGGCACGAGACCGGCGACACGGTGGGGCCCGCCGCGCTGCTGATCTCCGAGAGCGGCGCCACGGACCGAAACGGCGACAACCAGGTCGCCGGGCCGGTCGGCAACATGCGCCAACTCGCCGAACTGTTGTCGGACCGCGACGTGGCCAGCCTGCGCTACGACAAGGTCGGCACCGGCCAGACCGGTCTCGGCCCGTACGCGCAGCGGCCCACCGAGGTGGTCAGTTCGGTCTACACCACGGGCGCGAAGGCCGCGGTGCGCTACCTGGCCGATCAGCCGCGGACCGACGACTCCCGCATCTCGGTCTACGCGGTGGGCGAAGGCACCATCCACGCGATGACGCTGGCCGGTGACACCGACGCCGGTGCTCCAAAGATCCACGCGCTCGGCCTCTTTCAGCCGCTGCCCGGCCGCTACCTCGACATGATCACCAACCGGGTGCGCGCCGGCGCCGCTGCAGGAACCCTGACCGCGTGGCTGGCGGCCGTCGAGCAGGTCCGGACCACGGGGACGGCGCCTGCGAACCTGCCCGAGGGACTCGGCGCGATGCTGAACCCGGGCAACGTCAATGCGGTCGTCGAAGCCGACAAGATCGACCCGCTGACGCTGGCGGCCAAGGTGCCCGCGGGCACACCGGTGCTGCTGACCTGTTCGGACTCCGACGCGCAGGCATCGTGCGACTCGATCCGACCCCTCGCGGACGCGCTTGGGCACACCGCGCTGACGGTCGTGGAACTCAAGGGCGTCAACCACGTGCTGCGCGACGACCCGAGCGACAACGTCGCCAACTACGCCTCCCAAGATCCGCTTTCTCCACAGGTTGTCGAAGCGCTGGACCGCTTTGTCGCCGAGCAGCCCTAATCTGGCGCCATGAGTGACGACAAGATGCTGGCCCGCATCGCCGCCCTGCTGCGGCAGGCCGAAGGCACCGACAACGCGCACGAGGCGGAGGCGTTCATGGCCGCGGCGCAGCGGTTGGCGACGGCCACCTCCATCGACCTGGCCGTGGCGCGGTCGCACTCCGATCAGCGCACGAAGGCGCAGATGCCGGTGCAGCGCACGATCACGATCGGCAACGCGGGCACCCGAGGATTGCGGACGTATGTGCAGTTGTTCACCGTGATCGCACACGCCAACGACGTGAAATGCGATGTCGCGTCGAACTCGACATTCGTCTACGCCTACGGATTTCCCGAGGACATCGACGCCAGCCATGCGCTGTACGCGGGCCTGGTCATGCAAATGGTCAGGGCCTCGCAGGCCTACATCGAGTCGGGCGCTCACCGCCCCACGCCCACCATCACCGCGCGGATCAACTTCCAGTTGGCGTTCGGCGCCCGCATCGGCCAGCGGCTGGTCGAGGCGCGGGAGGAAGCACGCCGGGAGGCCACGAACAGCCGCGACAGCCAGCCGGGCACCGCGATCGCGTTGCGGGACAAGGACCTCGAGTTGCGCGACTTCTACCGCGAAACCTCCGAGGCGCGCGGGACGTGGCGGGCGACCAGCGCGACGGCCGGCTACTCCTCGGCCGCCCGCCGTGCCGGTGACCGCGCGGGCCGCAAGGCCAGGCTCGGGCCCAGCCCGGAAATCGCCAATGCGCGTTCGGCGCTGCCCGCGAATGGGCGCCGCGCCTCCGGGGAGACGTGACGCCGCGCGACACCCAGAGGGCGAAGGTGTACGCCGCCGAGGAGTTCGTCCGGACGTTGTTCGACCGGGCCGCCGAGCACGGCAACCGCGCCATCGACTTCTTCGGGACCTCGTTGACCCTGCCGCCCGAGGCACGGTTCGCGTCGGTGGAGTCGGTGCAGCGTTATGTCGATGAGGTACTGGCGATGCCCGCAGTGCGTCGACGTTGGCCACGGGTGGCCCCGCTGCACGTGCGGCCCAGGCGGGGAGCCAGCGCCGCTCACTACGAACTCGACGACGATGGCGCCGTCATCGCGGTGCCCGAAGTCCGGACCCGTTGGGCGCTGCGCGAATTGGTGGTGCTGCACGAGATCGCACACCACCTGTGCGAGGCGGCGCCGCCGCACGGACCGCAGTTCGTGGCCACCTTCTGTGAACTCGCCGACACGGTGATGGGGCCGGAGGTGGCCCACGTGTTACGCGTGGTGTACGCGAAAGAGGGTGTGCGCTAGCGGTTCCCGTCGGTGATGTCGGCGACGGCGGCGTCGATCCGGTCCCGGTCGGCCTCCAGCGACGCGGTGGCCGCGGCCGTCGCGGAATCCAGCGCCTCGTTGAGCCGCTTCTGGACCTCCTCGAAGCCCAGGCTCAGCAGGCCGTCCTCGATGACCACGCCCGTCAGCTGGTGGTGACCGTCCAACGTCACCTGTACAGTCTCGGATTCGTCGGTGCCGGTGAAGGTTTGAGCATTCATTCGGTCCAGCTGCTCGTCCATGAGCGACTGCAACTGCTGGGCCTGCCGCAACACGGCGGCGACGTCGGGGTGCATGTCGTCGCTCACGTGTCGTCTCGGCTCTCGCCGTCGGAGACCGCCCTGCGCCTGCGAATGCCGACGACCGCCTCGGTCCACGGCCGGTCCTCGGTGTAGAGGTCCTCGTCGGGCGCGACTCGGGGATCGCGCCGCTTTTCCTTGCCCTGTTGGGCGCCCGCACCGTGCGCCATCGGGGCCATACCGCCGGCCATGGGCGTACCCGCGCGGCCGTCCGTCGATGATCCCGGTGCGCCGCCCGCCGCGGCAGGCACGGTCGGGGCGGGTGCGACCGTCTCCGCGGTCACCGGGGCCGACATCGGCGTCGCAGGCATGCCACCGCCGCCGCCGCTGCCGGCGGCGCCACCCCCTCTTCCGCCGCCCGCTCCGGCGCCGCCGACAGCAGCGGGGCGCACGTGCGGATCGGTCGACTTCGGGCCTGACGCCGCAGCCCCGGCCGGCGCACCACCGCCCGAGGGCGCACCACCGCTCGACGGCGCACCACCGCCGGCCGGAGCGCGACCTCCGGGCGAAGCGCCACCCGGGCGCGCCGCACCACCGGCCCGGTCCGCGGTCCCGGACGGCAGCGGGCCGGACGACGGCACACCCGCGCGACCGCCACCGGGTTGTGCGAGTGTGCCGCCCGGGCCACCGACGACGGAGGCGCTGTCGGCGTCCGGGCTGGACGGCATCGCGGGCCGCACGGGTGAGAAGGTGGCGCCGCTCGCATAGTCCTGGCGCACGTCGTCGGACCGCTGCTGCAGCTCCTGCAGCCGCCTTCCGATCTTGGCCATCTCGTTGGAAGTCGCGACAGAGTTGCCCACCGTCGTCTGCGCCGCGAGCTCACGCAGCTGGGTCTCCAACGCCACGTACTCGGTATGGATTCCTGCATGCTCGGCCTTCGCGACGTCATGTGCCGCAACGATTTTTGCTGCCGCTTCCGCGAGGTCGTGCCAGCCCTCGGCGAGTTGTTCCAGCCAGCCGCTGAACTCGGCCATCCTCGCGTACGCGGCGTCGGCGGCCCGGCCCTCCCAGTCGCCGCTGGGCGGCCGCGGCGCGGCGTCCCTGACTCGGGTACTGGCCAGACCCCACTGCAGCATAGCCATTTTCAGCGATGCACCGTCGTCCCCGGCGACCAGGTCAGCCTGCGTCTCGTGCACGTCGCTGTAGCCGGCCGCATCGAGTGGCTGCGGAGTGCCGACCGGATGGGGAAGCGCGGGCGGCGGCGTCGCCGAGGCGGGCACCGCGATCGCCTCGACCGCTGCCCGTCGGTCGGGGTTCTCGATCGCTCGTCCGCAGGTTTCGTCGACCTCGGTGTAGGCGTCGGCGGCGATCTGCAGCATCTCGGCGATGCGCTGGTTCTCCGTCTCGGCCCACCGCTGAAACTCCAGCAGCGACTGCGCGTTCGCGTTCAGGTTGGCGACCGCGGCCGCCGAGGACGGCAGCGCATCCGGCGGCACCACCGCTTCGGCGACGGGGGTGTGCCACTGCGTCCCGTGCATCTCTGCGGACTGCTTGGTGAGCTCCGCCGGTTCGACCCGCTGGATCTCGCCCATCGTTACCCCTGCGCCCGCATGTCGGCTCAGCCCTCGAGGACCATCTGGTAGCGACTTTCCTCGCGCGGATTGATCAGCCTTATCGGCAATTGGCGATGACGGGGCGTCTCGATGTAGTTGTTGCGCAACGTCACCCGGCCGAGGCCCGGGTGCGGGCTCAAGTACGTCGTCGCATGCGGCCACGCCACCTTGGCCTCGTCCCCGATCCTGGCGTTGACGTATCCGGCGAACTCGTTGAATTGCGGCGTCAGGGTGACCACGGCGCCTGCCGCCGCCGACCGCACGATGAACTGGGTGAACAGCCGCGAGTCGCCGAGGTTGATGCTCACGTCGATGTCGTCGAACGGTATGTAGACGGGGTAGCGGTCGGCGGTCTCACCGACCAGCACCCCCGCCGACCCGATCGGCAGCTCGTAGTGGCGGTCGCCGACCGGGCTGATGCCGTGCAGAGCCGCCCGCTGCCCGCCGAACAGACACGAAAAGCCGCGCGGTGTGGCCGGATTGGCCAAAGTGGTCAGCAGCACCGTCGAGCGCGGGGCCTCACCGGGCCGGATGCGGACCCGGGTGATCGTATGGTCGGCGCGCGCCGACCACCACACGTCCGGTCCGCCCGGCGCGGTGTAGGCCGCGGTGAACGTGCTGCGGCCCTTGATCGCCGACCATGTCTCACGCTCGAAACTGATCTCGGTGGCCCGGTCGAGATCGTCGAAACTGCGCGCGGGGCGAGCATCGATTCCGTTGCCGGCCAACTGATCCGCGATCCGGGTGGCCGAGGACACCAGGTACCGCGCAAGCCCGGCCACCCCGGACTCGCGGCGCTGCGACGACTTGCGCGTGGACTCGGGGTCGGCGCGCAGCACGATCCAGGTGCGCCGGCTCGCCGGAGCCGGGTACGGACCTACTACCTGCTCGTACAGCGAAATCAGCGTTGCGGGAGCGGTTTTGCCGACGCGATACCCCGACGACACCACGTCGGCCTCCACGTCCGGGCAGTGCGCGGCCACGAGTTGTTCGACGAGCCGGGTGTCGACGACGTCGTCGGTGAACGCCGCGCCGTTGACGATCACCGTCGGGGTGAACGGACGCGGCACCAGTTCGATCGCCGCGGTCAGGTGCTCGTCCTGCCATCGCACGGCGACGTGATCGCCCGGCATCACAGTCGCGCCCACCGCGGGTTCGGACGGACGCTGCGGAACGTCGCGGTGCCTGCGCCGCCACGCGAACACCGCCGCCACCCAACCGGTGATCCGCAGCCCGCGGATGGTCACCACCGAACCCAGCGCGATCAGCACCGCGAGAGTGATTCCGAGCCACAACAGGTCGAGCTCGGCGAACACCAGTACGGTCGCGGGGATCAGCGCCGCCGCCCAGATCGCGTGGCCCGTCGTGAAGCGCAGGCCGAACATGCCGAGGACCCTGTTCATCGGCGCCTCAAAGCGCGACGGGCCAGCGCGCCGAGTCCGAGCGCGGCCGCAAGCCCGGCTCCGGCGACGACCACCGCGGTGATCGGCCCGCGATCCGGCGGCGGGGTGAACACCGGCGGCGGAAGCTCCTTGACCCGGTACTGCACCTGCTCCGGGCCGGGAGGCACGTCCCACGTCAACGCGGCGACGGGGTCGACCGCCCCGGCGCCCACATAGTTGTCGACGCCGCCGCCCGGGTGACGCGCCGTCGCGGTGATCCGGTTCATGATCTGGGCCGGCGTGAGCGCGGGGAAGCGCTGTTTGAGCAGCGCCGCCAGCCCGGAGACGTAGGCCGCGGCGAACGACGTCCCGCTGATGGGGATCGGGCCGTCCTGGCCCTGCAGCGCGTTGACCGGATTGCCGTCGTAGCCGAGCGCGACGAGGTTCTCGGCAGGCGCCGCGGCGCCGAGCCACGGACCCGACATCGAGAACGTGCTCGGTTGTCCGTTCGGAGCGATCCCGCCGACCGTCAGCACCAGGGGTGAATACCAGGCCGGGCTGACGATCGTCTGTACCTGCTTCCAACCGCGCGGGTCGGTCGGAACGGCGGGATCGGCGGGCGGGTTCTGCGCGCAATCCTGGCCGGTGTTGCCCGCGGCGACGACGATGACCGCGCCCTTGACGTTGACCGCGTAGTTGATCGCGGCGCCAAGGCTGGTCTCGTTGATCGGGCGGGTGATCTTGTAGCAGGCCGCCTCGCTGATGTTGATGACCTGCGCGCCGAGATTGGCCGCGTGCACCACCGCGCGCGCGAGGCTGCGTAGCGATCCTGCGGTCTGGGTGGCGTTCGGGTCGTTGGGGTCCTGGCGCGTCCCCACCGTCTGGAACGCCTCGGAGGTCTGGCGCAGCGACAGGATGCGGGCGTCGGGCGCGACGCCGACGAAGCCGTCGTTCGGCGCGGGCCGGCCCGCGATGATCGACGCTGTCAACGTGCCGTGCGCATCGCAGTCCGACATGCCGTTCCCGGCCTGGTCGACGAAGTCTCCGCCCGGTTCGGCGGGCACCCGCGGTGAGCCGACGACGCCGGTGTCGATCACCGCGACCGTCACGCCCGCGCCCGTCGCGAACTTCTGCGCCTCGGACAACCGCAGGTAGTCGTTCGCCCAGGGCCGGTCGGCGAAGTTCGCGTTCGGAAACACCGTCGGCGCCGAGCAGACCCGGCGCTGCTCCATCGGCTGATCCGGCCCGGTCTCATCCGGGGGCACGGCCGCGGGATCGATTGTCGGCGGCTCGATCGCCGCCGCCGGAGGGGCGGCGATCAAGGTCAGCAACAGCACAGCCGTCAGCACGCCGACGCGTTCGAAGAGGCGCACGCGCTACGCACCTCCACGGCGGCCGGACTGGTCGGCGGTGTGCCACGACACCGGCAGCAAACTGAAATCTGCCCGTTGCGCAGGGCAAACGCTCACGTCACGCCGATGGGCCGATTGCACGCAGCCAATCTTAAGGGGCCGCTCGGGGGAGTCATTCCACTATCTGGTGGCGCACGCCCGTTACCAGGGCGACCCCGTCGGTTACCGCAGCGCCTGTGACCTAGGTGACCGCGATGTCCAGACCGTCGACGTCGAGGGTCAGTGCTCCCGCAGGGTCGGCGCGGAACTTCCCGTTGCCGGCCGCCTCGGCCAGCCCGCCGGTGCCCGATGCGATCCGCACCTCTCCACTGGCCACGCCGTCCCGGTAGGCGCCGTCGTGCAGCAACACCAAGCCGCCGGTCGCGCCCGCGATGGTGCCGGTGACGTGCTCGATGCCGACGAACAGCGCGCTCTTGTCCGGTCCGTAGGCCAACAGCCACTTGGTCGTCGACGTGCCCTCGATGTCGCCCTCGTAGCGTTTCGTCACCAGGGCCTCGGTGAGCTTGGTGGCTTCGTCGCCGTTCTCGAACGGCGTCTCATCCCAGCTGGCGATCTGGAAGGTCGCCTCGATGTGTCTGCTCATGACCGGCGGATACCCGGTCGCCGGACCGGGGAACCGAGAGGCCGACGGGCAGCACCCCCGGTCACTGTGATAGTCAAGGCATCACGGTCGCGTTGCGTCCGCTAGCACGTCAAACTATAGTCTGGACACATGTCCAGAAGGTTCGGAGTTGTTGCGTGACACGATTTGTCCAGCTCACCGGCCCTGGATTCAGCCGCTTCTGCGCATCGTCTTGAGTTGAACATGCGCATCGCACTTCTGTCGTACCGGAGCAAGACCCACTGTGGTGGGCAGGGCGTCTACGTCCGCTACCTGTCGCGCGGCCTCGCGGACCTGGGCCACGAGGTCGAGGTGTTCTCGGGCCAGCCCTACCCGGAGGAACTCGATCCCCGCGTTCGGCTGACCGAGGTGCCCAGCCTGGACCTGTACCGGGAACCCGATCCGTTCCGGATTCCGTGGCCCAACGAGATCAAGACGTCGATCGACCTGCTCGAGCTGCTGACCACGTGGACGGCGGGCTTCCCCGAACCGCGCACGTTCAGCCTGCGCGCCGCGCGGTTGCTGGCTGAACGTCGCCACGAGTTCGACGTCGTGCACGACAACCAGTGCCTGGGCACCGGGCTCCGCAAGATCGCCGGCCTCGGCCTTCCGGTGGTCGCCACCGTGCATCACCCGATCACCCGCGACAAGGTGGTTGACGTCGCGGCGGCCAAGTGGTGGCGCAAACCGCTGGTGCGACGGTGGTACGGCTTCGCCGAGATGCAGAAGCAGGTGGCCTGCGAGATCCCCGAACTGCTGACCGTGTCGTCGACGTCGGCGGCTGACATCGCCGAGGACTTCGGCGTCGCGCCCAGCCAGCTGCACGTTGTGCCGCTGGGCGTGGACACCGCGATGTTCAAGCCCGCCGAGCGACGGGTGCGCAACCGCATCATCGCGATCGCCAGCGCCGATGTTCCCCTCAAAGGCGTCAGGCACCTGCTGCACGCGGTGGCCCGGCTGCGCGTCGAACGCGATCTCGAACTGCAGCTGGTCGCCAAGCTCGAACCGAACGGTCCCACCGAGAAGCTGATCGCCGAGCTCGGCATTTCCGACATCGTGCACAGCTCCAGCGGGTTGTCCGACAGCGAGCTGGCCGACCTGCTGGCCTCGGCCGAAGTCGCTTGCATCCCATCGCTTTACGAGGGGTTCTCGTTGCCGGCGGTGGAGGCGATGGCCAGCGGCACGCCCATCGTGGCCAGCCGCGCCGGTGCGCTGCCCGAGGTGGTGGGTGCCGACGGCGATTGCGCCCGGCTGGTGAAGCCCGCCGACGTCGACGAATTGACCGCGGTGCTCGGCGAACTACTCGACTCACCGCGTGAGCTGGCCCGCCTCGGTGCGAACGGACGCAAACGCGCGGTGGAGGTGTTCAGCTGGCAATCGGTTGCCGCGCAGACGGTTGCGGTCTACGAGATGGCACGCGAACGGGTCGGCGCATGCTGACGGTCGACTTCGACCGGCTCGGCGTCGGCGAGGGCACGAAGGTGATCGACGTGGGTTGCGGCGCGGGCCGGCACAGCTTCGAGGCCTTCCGGCGCGGGGCGGACGTCGTCGCGTTCGACCAGAGCGCCGCCGATCTCAACGACGTCGACGAGATCCTGACAGCCATGCGCGAGCAGGGTGAGGCGCCGCCGACGGCCAAGGCCGAGGCGGTCAAGGGTGACGCGCTCGATCTGCCTTATGCCGACGGCACTTTCGATTGTGTGATCGCCTCGGAGATCCTCGAACACGTGCCCCAGGACGAGAAGGCGATCGCCGAGCTGGTCCGGGTGCTCAAGCCCGGCGGAACGCTTGCCGTCACCGTGCCGCGTTGGCTCCCCGAGAAGCTCTGCTGGGTGCTGTCCGATGAGTACCACGCCAACGAGGGCGGGCACGTGCGGATCTATCACGCCGACCGGCTGCGCGACAAAGTGCTCGCCCACGGCCTCCGGCTCGAGCACACCCATCATGCGCATGCCTTGCACTCCCCGTACTGGTGGCTCAAATGCGCGGTGGGAACCGAGAATTCGGATCACGTCGCGGTGAAGGCATACCACCGGATGTTGGTGTGGGACATGATGAGCCGCCCTTGGCTGACCAAGACGGCCGAGTCGCTGCTCAACCCGCTGATCGGCAAGAGCGTCGCGTTGTACTTCACGAAACCGGTGGGTGCCGGTGCTGACGCCTAAACTCGACGGCGTCCCGGGCGTTCCCGGGGTGCTGACACCCGAACAGTGCCGTCAGACCGCGAAATCGATTGCCGCTAACCAGGAGTCCTCGGGTGCGCTGCCGTGGTTCGACGGTGGCCACACCGATCCGTGGGATCACATCGAGAACGCGATGGCGCTGACGGTCGCCGGGTTGCTGGAGCCGGCACGCGCGGCGTTCGAGTGGTCGCGCACGCATCAGCGCCGCGACGGATCGTGGCCCATGCAGTTGCGCAACGGTGTCATCGAGGACGCCAACAGCGACAGCAACTTCTGCGCCTACATCGCCACCGGCGTCTGGCACCACGTGCTGGTCACCGGTGACCGCCGTTTCGCGGAGACGATGTGGCCGGTGGTCACCAAGGCGATCGACTTCGTGCTCGGCATGCAGCTCAGTGGCGGTGAGATCGCCTGGGCGAGAAGTCCTTCGGCCATCGAACCCGAGGCCCTGCTGACGGGGTGCGCGAGCATCTACCACAGCATCCGGTGCGCGCTGGCGCTCGCGGACTACTTCGACGACCCGCAGCCGGAATGGGAGGTCGCGGTCGGCAGGCTCGGCCATGCGATCGCCCACCATCCCGAGGCGTTCACGGTGAAGGACCGCTGGTCGATGGAGTGGTACTACCCGGTGCTCACCGGCGCGGTGCGCGGTCCCGCGGCGCGGATGCGGATCGACGAGCGGTGGCACGACTTCGTGGTTCCCGGACTGGGTATCCGGTGCGTCGACGACCGGCCGTGGGTGACCGGGGCCGAAACCTGTGAACTGGTACTGGCTTTGGATGCGATTGGTGACGCGGTGCGTGCCAGGGAGCAGTTCGCAGCGATGCACCATCTGCGTGAGGACGACGGCTCCTACTGGACGGGTCTGGTGTTCGCCGACGGCAAGCGTTGGCCGGAGGAACGTACGACGTGGACCGGCGCGGCGATGATCCTGGCCGCAGACGCGCTGTCGTCGACGTCGGCCGCCAGTGGAATCTTCCGGGGCGCAGACCTTCCGCGCGGGCTCGAAGGCGAGTACGACTGCGAGTGCGCGACCAGCGACCGCTAGTCCAGCGGCTCGCCGGCGACGCCGTCCGTGCGCTCGAGCACCCGCATGGATCCGGTTGCCGAGACCTCGCGAAAATGGTTGGTGTTCAACGCCCGCTGGTAGATGTGGAACGGCGCCTGCCCACCCTCGTCAGGGTTGGGGAACACGTCGTGGATGACGAGCGCCGCGCCCACCTCCACCCATCTGGCCCAGCCGTCGAAATCGCGCTGTGCGGCTTCCTCGGTGTGGCCGCCGTCGATGAACAGGAAGCGCAACGGAGTTCGCCATCCCCGCGCCACCACCGGTGACCGGCCGACGATCGCGACGACGTGGTCGTCGAGGCCCGCGGCGTCGAGCGTGTGCCGAGCCGTCGGCAACGTGTCGAACACGCCGGTGACGGGATCGACCATCGACTCGTCGTGGTACTCCCAGCCCGGCTGGTGTTCTTCTGAGCCGTGGTGGTGGTCGACGGTGTAGATCACGCCGCCGGTCTGCTGTGCGGCGGCGCCCAGCAGCACGGTGGACTTGCCGCAGTACGTGCCGATCTCGACGCCGATGCCGTCGCCGAGATACTTCACGGCCGCGTCGAACAGGGCCCGGCCCTCGTCGGCGGGCATGAATCCGATGACCTTCTCGGCAAGGGCGAAGAGTTCGTCTGTGGTGCGCATCGGTGACTCAATCTAGTCGCAGCGGATCATTGCTGGTGCAGGGGTGTTGTAGTAGCGTCCGGACATGTGTCCGACACGGCCTTGGAGTCGACTCGGCGCCGTCTGACCGCCAAACAAGCCGACACTGTCGACCGCCTCGGCCGCGCCGCGGTGGAACTCCTTAACCGCGAGGGGTTCGCCGGTCTCACCGTGCGCCGCGTGGCCGCCGATGCCGGCGTCGGGGCGGCCACCGCCTATACCTACTTCTCCTCCAAGGAACACCTTGTCGCCGAGGTGTTCTGGCGCAGGCTCGCGGCATCTCCACCGGCGGCACACGAGTCCGAGGACCCCGCCGCACGGGTCATCGAGGTGCTGCGCCACATCGCCTTGCTGGTCGCCGACGAGCCCACGTTCGCCGGTGCGGTGACGACGGCGCTGCTGGGTCGCGACCCCGACGTCGAGGTGCTGCGGCTGCGCATCGGCCGCGAGATCCGAGACCGGCTGGCCGCGGCCTTGGGCGCCGACACGGATCCCGACGTCATCGACACGCTGGAGATGCTGTACTCCGGTGCGCTGGTGCGCGCGGGCATGGGATATGCGTCGTACACCGAAATCGCGGAGCGACTGGAGAAATCGGCGCGGCTGATCCTGAACTGACCGTCAGCGCGAGCCGAGGATCGCCACCGACGCGGTGATCGCCGGCTCGATGATGCCGCCCAGGTCGTGGCCATCCTCGACGAAGAGGGCGGTCAGCTCGCGCAGGCCGCCAAGGATGATGAGCGCCAACGGACGCGATATCGGAGTCAGCGAAGCGCGTTCGAAGCCCGGCGTGCTGCTGATGTCGACCAGCATGTCGGTGAAATTCTCCATGGCCTCGCGATGCAGCGGATGTGCGACAGCGCCTAGTGCCGGCGCCTCGCGAATCCACGCCAGCGTGATGGCCGGTCGCGCCGCGATGTGGTCGACGTAGGCGGTCACCGCCGAGCGGATCTGGGCGCGCCAGTCGGCATCGGGGTCCGCCGCTGCGCGCACCCCGGCGATCATCGTCTCGTTGTTGCGCCGCAGCAGCTCGATCAAACATTCCTCTTTGCTCGCGAACTGTTCGTAGAACGTGCGCTTGGAGGTTCTCGCCTGCCGCACGATGTCGGCGACGGTGGTGTCGCGATAGCCGCGTTCGGTGATCGAGGCGGCCATACCGTCGAGCAGGCGGTCACGGAACGCGCCGTCGGCCGCGGTATGCGCGCCGTTGTCCAGCGCAGTGGTCATACCGCCTCCTCGACAGCCTTGCGCCTGCTGGTACCAAGCGGTACCGTACTACACGAACCTACGGTACATCGTAGTACCGGGGAACAGGCTGGGAGCGTCATGAGCGAAGCTTTGGTCGTCGATAAGCCCACACCCGCAGCGGCGTCGCCTGCCGCGGTCAAGCTGCCGCCGAAGGCGCGGATTCCCAAGCCGCTGCTGGGTCTCGCATTCGCGGTTTCCCGGCGCTGGACCGTCGCCCAGTTCGCCCGCCTCCACGGCCCGGTCTTCACGATGAACGTCCCGGTCTTCGGCCGCACGGTCGTCATCGGCGACCCGCAACTTGCCAAACAGATGTTCATGGCCAACACCGACGACGTCGGCAACATCCAACCCAATCTCTCGCGGGTGCTGGGCCCCGGTTCGGTGTTCGCGCTCGACGGGTCTGAACACCGGCGCCGGCGGCGCCTGCTGACACCGCCGTTCCACGGCAAGAGCGTCAAGAACTACGAGGCGATCTTCGAAGAGGAGACCCTGCGCGAATCGGCGAACTGGCCCGAGGGTCAAGCGTTTCCGACACTGGAGCCGATGATGCGCATCACGCTCAACGCGATCCTGCGTGCGGTGTTCGGCGCCGACGGTGAACAGCTGGACGACCTGCGGCGCATCATCCCGCCGTGGGTGACGCTCGGTTCGCGCCTGGCGTCGCTGCCCGCTCCGTCCCGCACGTACGGCCGGTTCAGTCCGTGGGGGCGGCTGGCCGAGTACCGCAGGCAGTACGACGAGGCCATCGACAAGCTGATCGACCGGGTCGCGGCCGATCCCGGGTTCGACGAGCGGACCGACGTTCTTGCGCTGTTGCTCGGCAGCACCTACGAGGACGGTAGCGCCATGTCCCGCAAGGACATCGGCGACGAACTGCTGACCCTCCTTGCGGCCGGACACGAGACCACGGCCTCGACCCTGGCCTGGGCGTTCGAGCGGATCACCCGCCACCCCGACGTCCTTGCCAAGCTGGTAATCGAGGCGGAGACCGACGGCAACGATTACCGGCAGGCCGTGCTCGCGGAGGTGCAGCGGTCGCGCACGGTGATCGACTTCGCGGGCAGACACGTCTACTCGCCCACCTTCGAGCTGGGTGAATGGGTTGTCCCACAGGGCTATACGATGCTGGCGAGCATCTCGCTGATGCACGACAGGGCCGCTGAGTTTCCCGACCCCGCGCGCTTCGACCCCCAGCGCTTCCTCGACGAGCGACCGCCGACCTTCGCCTTCATCCCGTTCGGCGGAGGCACCCGCCGCTGCGTCGGCGCCGTGTTCGCCAACGTCGAGATGGACGTGGTGCTGCGGACTGTATTGCGCCACTTCGTGATCGACACCACGGCGGCGCCTGCGGAGAAGACGCACTCGCGCGGCGTGGCTTACACCCCGAAGGACGGCGGCCGCATCGTGGTGCACCGCCGCAAGACACCGCTCGCGCAGGAGGAGTGAAGGAACCGATGACGAACGCCACCGCCGCCGACCAGCAAGCACCGGTCACGCCCGGCAAGTTGCCGCCGGCGGTACCGCTGCCCAAACCCGTTCAGATGGTGCTGATGGCGGGATTCCGCCGCTGGTTTCTGGGCAAAGCGCTTCAGCGATACGGTCCGGTGTTCGCGATCAACGTGCCGTTCTTCGGTCGCAGCGTGGTGATCGCCGATCCGGCGCTGATCCGCACCGTGTATCTGGCGAGCACCGACGACCTGATCAACGTGCAGCCGAACCTCAGCCGGATCTTCGGCCCCGGTTCGGTTTTCGCGCTTGACGGCGTCGAGCACCGCAAGCGCCGCAAGCTGCTCGCACCGCCGTTTCACGGCCAGAGCATCAAGAACTACGAGAAGATCATCGAGGAGGAGACGCTCCGCGAGACCGCGACCTGGCCAGAGGGCGTCGAGTTCGCGACGCTCGAACCGATGAACCGGATCACGCTGAATGTCATTCTGCGCACCGTGTTCGGGGCCGATGGGGCCGAACTGGACTATCTGCGCGAGATCATCCCGCCGTGGGCCAAGCTCGGTTCGCGCATGGCGACGTTGCCCGAGCCGCCGTTCAAGACCGGTCCCTACAGCCCGTGGGGCCGACTGGAGACGTTCCGGCGCAACTTCGATCGGACCGTGTTCGCGTTGATCGACAAAGCCGAGGCCGACCCCGCCCGCGAGGAGCGCACCGACATCCTGGCGCTGCTACTGGGCAGCACCTACGAGGACGGCACCCCGATGTCGCACCAGGACATCTCCGACGAGCTGCTCACCCTCCTGGGTGCCGGCCACGAAACGACCGCGTCGACGCTGGGTTGGGCATTCGAACGGTTGCGCCGCCATCCCGCGGTGCTGGCCAAACTGGTCGAGGAGAACGACGCCGGCGGCAACGAGTACCGCCAGGCCTTCATCAACGAGCTGCAGCGCAACCGGACCGTCATCGACTTCTCCGGACGCCATGTGCTCGCACCGCATTTCGACGCCGGCGAGTGGCGGATCCCCCACGGCTACACCGTGATGGTCGCGCTGGCGAACATGCACGCCAACCCAGACGTGTTCCCCGACCCCGAACGCTTCGATCCCGACCGGTTCCTGGGTAAGCGTCCGCCGACGGCGTGGGTGCCGTTCGGCGGCGGGACGCGCCGGTGCATCGGTGCCGCGTTCGCCAACGTCGAGATGGACGTCGTCCTGCGAACGATCTTGCGCCACTTCGTGATCGAGACCGATGACGCACCCGACGAGAAGGTGCACTTCCGCGGGATCGCGTTCACCCCGAAGGACGGCGGCCGCGTCGTGGTGCGCCACCGCAGCTAGCGCGCTACTGGTTGGCCGTTTCGCGCTTGGGCAGTTTCCAGCCCGGGCGCGGGAAGTGGCAGGTGTAGCCGCTCGGGTACCGCTCCAGGTAATCCTGGTGCTCGGGCTCGGCCTCCCAGAAGTCGGCGGCCGGGGTCACCTCGGTGACGACCTTGCCGGGCCACAGTCCTGACGCGTCGACATCGGCGATGGTGTCCAGCGCGACGCGCTTCTGCTCGTCGTCGAGGTAGAAGATCGCCGACCGGTAGCTGGTGCCGACGTCGTTGCCCTGACGGTTCTTCGTGGTCGGATCGTGGATCTGGAAGAAGAACTCCAGCAGCGCGCGGTAGTCGGTCCGCGCCGGGTCGTAGACGATCTCGATCGCCTCGGCGTGGCCGGGGTGGTTGCGGTATGTGGGGTTGGCGTTCTCGCCGCCGGTGTAGCCGACGCGCGTCGACACCACGCCCGGTTGCCTACGGATCAGATCCTGCATGCCCCAGAAGCAACCGCCCGCCAGGATGGCCGTCTTGTGGTCGCTCATGCTTGCGCCTCCTCATTTACGAACAGCTTCTTGTACTCGCCATACCCCTCGGCCTCGAGGTCGTCGAGGTGGATGAACCTCAGCGAAGCCGAGTTGATGCAGTAGCGCAACCCACCCTCTGCGCGGGGGCCGTCGGTGAAGACGTGACCGAGGTGGCTGTCGCCGTGCGCCGAGCGCACCTCGGTGCGGACCATCAGGTGCGAGAAGTCGCGCTTCTCGACGACGTTGGTCGCTTCGATCGGACGCGTGAAGCTGGGCCACCCGGTCCCGCTGTCGAACTTGTCGACCGAGGCGAACAACGGCTCGCCGGAGACCACGTCGACGTAGATGCCCGGCTCGTGGTTGTCCCAGTACTCGCCGGTGAAGGGCCGCTCGGTGCCGTTTTTCTGTGTGACCTGGTACTGCTCCGGCGACAACGCGTTCACCGCGGCCGGATTCTTGTTGTATTGCTTTGCCATAGTGCCTGTATAACCACCGAACCGACCGCCATGTTCCAGCCGGCGATTACGGTTGTGTGATGCGCTTGTTCCTCGCTGTGATCGCCGCTGCGTTGGCCCTGTGGGCGGCCCCGGCGGCATCGGCGGAGACGGCGGTGCTGCCCGAACGGCCTGGCTATCCGGGCCTGCTGTTCATCGACAATCCCGCGATCGTCGACCCGCACCCGATGCGCGCCGAGTCATACAACCGTGTCGCGGGCGACCGCGCCATCGGGGTGCATTTCACCACCGGCACACCGCAGTGTTACGGCGTGCACGCGACCGTGCAGGAGACACCCGAAACCGTCACCGTCGAACTCGTCGGCGGCGCGCTTCCCGAAGCCGCGGGCCGGCCCTGCATCATGATCGCGGTGTCGGGGATCCTCGACGTCCCGCTGCAGAATCCGCTGGGCAGCCGCCAGGTGCTGACCGCGTTCTGACCCTCGACAAGCTCGGTAGAACGTGTTCTAGTTCTGGTGTGACGGGCAGCACCTTCAGCCGCGACGAATTGGCCGCGGCATTCGAACAGTTCGAGGCGACGGTCGACCGCGCCGCACAGACCCGCGACTGGGATCCCTGGGTCGACCAGTACACCGACGACGTCATCTACGTCGAGCACGCGGCGGGCACCATGCGCGGCCGCGAACAGGTGCGCCCCTGGATCTGGAAGACGATGGAGTCGTTTCCCGGTAGCTACATGACGTCGTTCCCGTCGCGGTGGACCGTGATCGACGCGCCGACCGGCCGCATCATCTGCGAGCTGGACAACCCGATGCGCGACCCCGGCGACGGCACCGTCATCAGCGCCACCAACATCTCGATCGTCACCTACGCCGGCGACGGACTGTGGCGACGGCAAGAGGACATCTACAACCCGTTGCGGTTCGTCAAGGCGACGGTCAAATGGTGCCGTAAGGCCGCCGAACTCGGCACCTTGCCGCCTGAGGCCGAGGAGTGGATGAAGCAGTACGGAGGAGGCAAGTGAGCAAGCTGGTCATCGGGGCCAACGGTTTCCTGGGATCCCATGTCACCCGGCAGCTGGTGGCCGCCGGTCACGACGTCCGCGTCATGGTCCGCCCGAACGCGAACACCAAGAGCATTGACGATCTGCCCGTGCAGCGTTTCCTCGGAGACATCTGGTACAACGCCACGCTGCGCGCGGCGATGACCGGAGTCGACGACGTGTACTACTGCGTCGTGGACACGCGCGGCTGGCTCAAGGACCCCACGCCGCTGTTCTATACGAACGTCGAAGGCACCCGAAACGTGCTCGAGGTCGCCAAGGACATGCGTCTGCGGCGGTTCGTCTACACCAGCAGCTATGTGACGGTCGGCCGCAGGCGTGGGCACGTGGCGACCGAGGACGACGTGATCGTGGACAAAGGTCTGACGCCGTATGTGCGGTCGCGGGTGCAGGCCGAGACGCTGGTGCTGCAATATGCGCGCGAGCACGGCGTGCCCGCGGTGGCGATGTGCGTGTCGACCACCTACGGCGGCGGCGACTGGGGCCGCACCCCGCACGGCGCGATCATCGCCGGGGCGGCGTTCGGCAAGCTGCCGTTCGTGATGCGCGGCATCGAGTTAGAGGCCGTGGGTGTCGACGACGCGGCGCGCGCCATGATCCTTGCCGCCGAGCACGGTCGAGTCGGCGAGCGGTACCTGATCTCGGAGAAGATGATCAGCAATGCGGAGGTGGTGCGCATCGCGGCCGAAGCCGCGGGGATGCCTGCGCCGACGAAGTCGCTCCCGCTGCCGGTCTCCTACGCGATGGCCGCCCTAGGCACCGCCAAGGCGCGGGTGACCGGCAAGGACGAGAAGTTCTCGCTCGGCTCGCTGCGGCTGATGCGTGCGGAAGCGCCAGTGGATTGCAGCAAGGCCCGACGCGAATTGCGTTGGAGTCCAAGGCCCGTTGAGGAGTCGATCCGTGAGGCCGCCAGGTTCTGGGCGGGGTTGCGGGACGCGCGGCGTACGAGCAAGGCAGGCTAGCCCGCCGGTAGAGATGCCCGACAAGCTTTCCGTCGATTTGTCCGGTGCGCCGCAGAACATGCTTGCGACGTTCTACGCCAAGGCGCTCGACGCCGACCTGCCGAACCCGATCCTGGGTGACCCGTTCGCCAAGGACATCGTCGAGCGCATCGACTATGACTGGTCGAAAACGACGATCACACCGGCCAATTCGGCATCGGTGACCACCCGCAGCGCGCACTTCGACAGGTGGACGCGCCAGTTCCTGGCCGTGCACCCGCGGGCGGTCGTGCTGCACCTGGGATGCGGGCTGGACGCGCGGGCGTTTCGGGTGGACACCGGGCCCGGGGTCGACTGGTTCGACATCGACTATCCGGAGGTCGCGAGTCTGCGCACGCAGCTCTATCCGGAACGCGACCGTTACCGGGTGATCGGCGCCTCGGTCACGGATGCCTCGTGGTTGCCCGAAATCCCCTCGGACCGGCCGACTTTGATGATCGCCGAGGGCCTCACCATGTACCTGACGGAATCCGATGGTGCGGCGCTGCTGCGGCGGGTGGTCGACGGGTTTCCCTCCGGCGAACTGCAATTCGACGCGTTCAGCCGGCTCGGCATCCGGTCGCAGGTCCTGAACGCGGTGGTGCGGCGCTCGGGGGCGACGCTGCAGTGGGGGGTCGACGGTCCGGACGATATCGCCGAGGCGGTGCCCGGTGTGCGGTTGCTGGCGTGGGTGTCACCGTTCGATTCGCCGACATTCCGCGACGTCACCTGGTATTACCGGGCGATGGGGCGGGCGATGTCGGCGCTGCCGGCGTTGCGGTACATGGCGCAGTATCACCGCTGGGCGTTCTGAGGAGTTGCACTCGAAACTGAAGATATGCATGAAAAATGAGCCGTGTTTCGTGCAGATGTTCACTTCGGCGGCTAGCGCACCTTGAGTTCGGCGATCACTTCGGCGTACAAGCGTGCCTTGATCGTGCCGAACACCGCGCCGGCTTTGGCGGCCAGCGCATCGGCGCGGGCGACCGCTGCGTCGAGGACGTCACCCTCCCCGGCGGTGGCGGCGACGATTCCGGCCGCGCGGGCGTCCTCGCCGCCGTACCGCCGCGCCGTGGTCATCGCCTCGTGCGCGGTCGCGATCGGCAGGCGGGACCGGATGAGCGCGTTCATCCCGGCGGTGAACGGGATACCGAGGTCGACCTCGGGCAGGCAGAAGAAGCCGCGATCGGCGCGCATGACGATCTGGTCGTGGGCCAGCGCCAGCATCGCTCCGGCAGCGAAGGCGTGCCCTTGCACCGCGGCGATGATCGGCGCCGGGAACGCCAGCACGCGCGCCAACAGCGCGTGCACGTCGGCGAGGTTGGCCTCGGCCGCATCGGGATTGGCAGCCATGAAGTCCAGATCGAGCCCGTTGGAGTAGAACTTGCCGCTGCCTGTGGTGACGACGGCCTTCGGCCCGTCGGCGCCCTCCACCTCGTCGAGTGCCGAGTTCATCGCGGTCAGCCGGTCGGGGTGGAAGCGGTTCTCGTCCTCGCCGAGGGGCAACACGTACACCGCGCCGTGCCGTTCAAGTTGTGCCATCAGCCGATTACACCACCTACTTCGGAACGGACGGCGTACTACCTGAATAAGGCCGACCCGTCGTTGACACACATCGCGGTAGCGGCGCGGTTCGGCGACCGACCGCACTAGCCGGCGTCGGCTCTTAGAACGGTGCAGGATCGACATTACGCGCCCGCTCAGCTTTGATGCGTGCGGCGAATTCGGCCGCGCGAGTGCGTCTTCGCTTCGGCATCTTTGCTTCTCGATCAGGTGCGGGTGGTGGAATATCCGGTGGCGGTGGCAAGTTGGCCGTGGTCGTGTCCCATTCGAAGAACAGCTTGCTACCGGGGTAGGTCGTATAGGTGTGGCCGCTCGGTGCGGTCCAGATGACAGTCCCATCCGGAAGCTGTATGTCGCGCCATCCGTCAGGGCCGCCGCAGAATGTCTTCATCATGTGGTTCTTACGGCACAGGCATTTGAGGTTCGACGGATGCGTGGGTCCCAGGGGCCACGGGGTCGTGTGGTCGAGATCGCAGAGGTCGGCGGGCACGTCGCATCCCGGTGCGCGACAGTACATATCACGCATGCGCACGAATTCGGCCAGCGCCGCTGACGGCTGATACCGCGACTCGGCTTTCGACCCCGGCATTTTTATCGGGCGCACCTTCGCCCCGCGGCTGATCAGCCAGGGCAGTAGGAACGTGGGCAACGCCCCGTGGCCCAGCAGTACTGCAGTGCCACGCTTCTTGGGGCGTAACGCGTCCCCACGGGGTGAGGCGGTGCCGCCTGTGTCGCGGAAGGCAGTGCTGACCGCGTCGCATTCGGTAGCGGGAGCGGCCTCGCCTTCGGTTGTGGCAGCGGCCTCGCCTTTGGTTATGCGAGTGGCATCGTCGATCGCGGCTTGATCGGCGATCACGTGTATGAGGACATTCGACGCCTGCACACCGGCAGCGGCGCATGTCGGCGATCCGCACGCACAAGCCAATTGGTCATGGCCGGCCGCCAACGCACCGACAGCGTCGGCGCGCCGCTCGCCCATACTGCGCGGATCGTCGTCGCACAGCCCCTTCATCATCTCGGCGACGCGCCGTTTGAGGGCGGCCGCGTCCGTGGCCAACAACCGGCCCCACACCGAAGTGGTGCCGGCCGCGTCGTCTTCGTCCCCGAAGTGGAAGTCCCGGGTGCGGGCCGTAGTTTTTGATTTCCGCACGGCGAGCGGGTCGAACCGGTGGACGAGCGCGTCGACCGCATCGTCGAGTCGCCGCTCCGACAGCGGACTCAACCGCGACGCCCGTTGGGCGAGTGCGGTGTCGATGAGTGCCAACGCCTCAGGATCCTCGATCAGCGTGGTGCGCCAGGTGATCGTCGAGACGATCCGCGCACTGATACCGCCCTGCTCGAACAAAGCGGCAACCTGTGGCAGCCGCTCGCGCAGCGCCTGCGCGATGCGCATCTGCCCCGAAGCGCGCCGATGACCGACCGTCATCGCCGCGGCCACCTCGGCGGCGACGGCATCCCACGGATCGAACGCGGACCGCTGCCGCTCGTCGTCATCGCAGACCTTGCGCCGGACCAACTCTGCAATGGCCGCGAGCCGGCGTGCGGCGGCTTGCGCCTCCGCACGTGCACCCTCCGCGATGGCGGCGACCACAGCGGCGTCGTCGGCCTCTGCGAAGTCCGATCCGAACATGTGTTCGACTATGCCACCACCCACCGACACGTCCGGAATTCCGACCAGCACCTCGTGCGTTGGCCATGACATGAGCGATCGACCCATACTCGAGCCCACCGCGAAGCACCCGATCACCGTCGAGCCGACCGGCAGACACGTCACGGTCCGGGTGAACGGCGAGATCGTCGCCGACACGGATCGGGCGTTGACGCTGCAGGAGTCAACCTATCCGGCGGTGCAGTACATCCCGCTTGCCGACGTCGCCAAAGACAAGCTGCGGCAAAGCGATACCCAGACGTACTGCCCGTTCAAGGGCGACGCCGGCTACTACCACGTCGTGACCGAGACCGGCGCCGTCATCGAGGACGCCATCTGGACCTACCAGAAGCCCTACCCGGCCGTCGCCCCCATCGCCGGGCACGTCGCGTTCTATCCGGACAAGGCGCAGGTTGTCGTGGACCCGGCATAACCTTGGCCGGTGCACACCTCGGTCAGCGTCGTCTTCGACGGCCCGGTCAGCCCCGCGTTGACCCTGGCGCCGCTGCGGCGTGGCCGAAAAGACCCCTGCTACTTCGACGCGCCCGACGGCGCGATCTGGCGCACCAGCCTGATGCGCAGCGGCCCGGTCTCCGCGCGCCTCACCAAATCGGCACCAGACACAGTCGACTGCGAAGCGTGGGGTGAGGGTGCGACGGAATTCGCCGAGACCCTGCCCGCCCAACTCGGCGCGTACGACGACAGCGTCGGCTTTGCGCCCACGGAACCGACCATCGCCGCCGCGCATCGACGCGTGCGACATCTTCGGCTGGGCCGCACCGACCGCGTGCTCGAAGCCCTGATTCCCGCGGTGCTCGAACAGCGGGTCTACGGCAAGGACGCGCGCCGCGCGTGGCGGCTGCTGGTCACCAAGTACGGCGCCCCCGCACCCGGACCGGCGCCCGCGCACATGCGGGTGGCACCGCCCGGTGACGTCTGGCGCCGCATCCCGTCGTGGGAGTTCCACCGCGCCAACGTCGATCCGCGCCGCGCCCGCACCGTCGTCGTGTGCGCTCAGCGCGCCGACTCGCTGGAACGACTGGGCGCCCGGTCACCGACCAGGGCGCGTGCCGCGATGGCGTCGCTTCCGGGGGTCGGTGAGTGGACCGCCGCCGAGACGAGTCAGCGCGCGTTCGGTGACGCGGATGCGCTCTCGGTCGGCGACTACCACCTGGCGAAGATGGTCGGGTGGAGCCTGCTGGGTCATCCGATCGACGATCCCGCGATGGTCGAGTTGCTCGAACCGCTTCGCCCGCACCGTCACCGCGCTGTGCGCTTGTTGGAAGTGAGCGGTCTTGCGGTGCTTCCGCGGTTCGGCCCGCGCATGGCGATCCCGAATCTGATCGAGATGTGACGCCTGTGATGGGGTGATTACCTCGCCAACGCAGCGGGTAGTCGAACCCTCGACACCGTATGCGTGCAAAGGAGTTTTCCCATGCCTAAGTCCCCGTACACCGTTCCGGGAATGACCGACAAAGATGCGGCCAAGATGGCCGAGCTGCTGCAGAAGCAGCTGAGCCGGTACAACGATCTGCACCTGACGCTCAAGCACATTCACTGGAATGTGGTGGGCCCGAACTTCATCGGAGTCCACGAGATGATCGACCCGCAGGTCGAGTTGGTGCGCGGCTACGCCGACGAGGTCGCCGAGCGCATCGCGACTCTCGGCTTCTCCCCGAAGGGCACCCCGGGCGCGATCATCGGCGACCGATCCTGGGATGACTACTCGCTGGACCGCGACACCGTGCAGGCGCACCTGGCCGCACTCGATCTCGTCTACGACGGAGTCATCGAGGACACCCGCAAGAACATCGAGGACGCCGAGGATTCCGATCCGGTCACCGAGGACATGCTGATCGGCCACGCCGCGGAGTTGGAGAAGTTCCAGTGGTTCGTGCGTGCGCACCTGGAGAACTCGGGCGGCCAGTTGGGCAACAAGGGCGCGTCGACGGAGAAGGAGGCCGCCAGCCAGGCCAAGAAGAAGGCGCCGGTCAAGTAGCCGCTTCGGGCGGAGGTGGCCGGCGTCCGTCGGCGCCACGCGCGGCGTCGGCGGCTTCCCGGTCGAGGCGCTGCGCGCGGTAGATCGAGACGTCGGTGCGCGACATCAACATGTAGGCGATACCGACGGCGACCATCGCGCACGGGATCACCGAGAACGAACCGGTCATCTCCGCCACCATGATCATCACGGCCAGCGGCGCGTGCGCGACACTGCCGAAGCACGCCATCATGCCGACGACGACGAAGGTGGCGGGGCTGTCGGGGATTCCAGGGGCGTCGACCAGATCGCCGAGTCGCCACAGCGCGGCGCCGACGAAGGCGCCTATAACGACGCCGGGCCCGAAGATGCCGCCCGAACCGCCGGTGCCGATCGACAGCGACGTCGCCACGATCTTGGCGAGCGGCAGGAGCAGCACGATCCACAGCGGTATCGCCATCAGGGTGTCGGTGGCCGTGGCCTTCTGCGCCCATCCGTATCCGCTGGCCAGAACCTGCGGGATCGCCAGGCCCAGCAGTCCCACCGCCAGGCCGCCGACCGCGGGTTTGAGCACCTTGTGGCCGGGCAGGCGACCGGTCAGTGCGACGGTTCCGTAGAAGATGCGCGCGTAGAGGTAGCCGACGCCGGCCGCGACGACGCCGAGCACGACGAACCAGCCCAGATCGAGCGGGCTGTCGAAGCGGTAGTCGGCAGCGACGAATCCGAACAGCGGGTCGAAGCCGAGGATCGAACCCAGTACCGAGTAGGCGGTCGCCGAGGTGATGAATCCCGGAATCAACGCCCGGTAGTCGAAGTCTCGGCGGTACACGATCGAGGCCGCCAGCACCGCGCCGCCGAGCGGGGCGCCGAAGATCGCCCCGATACCCGACCCGATTCCGAGCGACACCGCAATCCGCCCGTCCTCGTCGGACAGGTTCAGCCAGCGGGTCAGCATGGATCCGAAGCCCGCGGAGATCTGCGCGGCGGGGCCTTCGCGGCCGCCGGAGCCGCCCGACCCGATGGTCAGGGCGCTGGCGATGGTCTTGATCACGATGGCTCGTCCCCGGATGGCGCGGGGGTCGGTGTGCACGGCTTCGATCGCGCTGTCGGTGCCGTGCCCTTCGGCCTCGGGTGCGAACTTTGCGACCAGCCACGCCGATACGAGCGCGCCGCCGCAGACCACCAGCGGGATGGCCCACGGCCGGTCGAAGCCCGCCGAGCCGGGATCGCCGCCGTCGCCGACCGGTTTGGGAATCCGGTAGCCGGCCAGGTCACCGAGCAGGAAGTCGCCCGCATAGTCGAGCGCCAGATAGAACACCACCGCGCCGAGGCCGGCGATGACGCCGATCGCGATCCCGAGAATCAGCCACTTACGGATGTAGCCGGAGCGTCGAACGAATCCCCCGAGGCCGCCGCCGGTTTCACGGGTCTCGGCCATGGTCTCCAGATGCTAGTGCGCGTATCAGCGGTATGCGGTCAGTCTGGCGAGGATCGCCACACCTCCACCGGGGCCGACGGCTTGCCCCTCGGCGACGCCCGTCCGGCGCCCGATGCGCAAAGCGGTTCCAACATAACGAGATTCGGGCCCACTGTGGAAGGGCCGCATGAAGTTGACCCGCAACGACGCGGTTCGCAGCGGCCGGTCTGAACCATCGGTGTCGAGTACGGCCGACGCCACCAGTTCCAGCGCCATGGCCGTCACCCCGCCGTGCACGATGCCGATCGCGTTGTTCAGCACGGGGTCCTCGTCCTGCAGCAGAACCCGCCCCGCGCCGCCGCTCTCGGCGACGCGAACCGCCATCCGGTCGGCGAGCGTGCCCGGCGGCAGCGGGCCGGACGGACCGTCGGGAAACGGTGCGATGTCGGCGGGTGAGTGGATGTAGAACGAACGCACGGTGGCCGTGGCGAGCACGGTGTCGCGGTGAGTCAGCTCGCACAGCGCCAACGCGACGTCGCTCTTGGCGCCGAACGGTCGGGCGGTCGCGACCACCGGTACATCCGGGGCGCCCGCGATGATTTCGGCGGCGTCGGGATCGGCTTCCAGGGACAGCTCGCTGGACACCGTCCACTCATCGTCGGCGCGGCGCCGGTGGTTGACGAGGCCGCACGCGTGGTCGACCAGCATCGCCATGGGCGCGATCGTCGGGGCGCCGGTCAGGGGGTTGACCATGCCGCCCACCGGGATCGAGGCCACGCACTTGCCGGGCGCGTCCGTGGACGTCACGATGCCGAACCGGCCCAGCGGAGTGTTCAGTGGATGCGACATCGAGGTACAGCGTGACCGAACAAGCCCTGGCCATATACCCCTAGGGGGTATACCATGGCCGCTATGACGCACGCCGGCCATGGCACACAGCACCCGGACACGGCCGCGGTCGGTCATTCGGGGCACGACCATCCGCAGGGCCACGACCATTCGGGCGGCCATGACCATTCTGGCCACGTCGCCGAGTTCCGGCGCCTGTTCTGGACCATGCTCCTGCTCGCCGTCCCCACCGTCGCGCTGTCGGGGATGTTCTCGATGATCCTCGGCTACTCGCTGCCCGACATCCCCGGGATCCGATGGGTGCCGCCGGTGCTCGGCACCGTGATGTACGTCTGGGGCGGGCGGCCCTTCCTGTCCGGGGCGGTCAGTGAAATCCGTTCCCGTGCACCGGGAATGATGCTGCTGATCGGGCTGGCGATCACGGTGGCGTTCCTGTCGTCCTGGGGCGCGAGCCTCGGTGTGCTGCACCACGAACTGGACTTCTGGTGGGAACTGGCACTGCTGATCGTGATCATGCTGCTCGGCCACTGGATCGAGATGCGCTCGCTCGCGCAGACCACATCGGCGCTCGACTCCCTGGCGGCGCTGCTACCTGACGAGGCCGAGCGGGTCGTCGACGGCGGCACGGAGACCGTCGCACCGGCCGAGTTGCGTGTGGGCGACGTCGTCCTGGTGCGCCCCGGAGGCAACATCCCTGCCGATGGCGAGATTATCGCCGGCACGGCGGACGTCGACGAGTCGATGGTCACCGGCGAATCGCGGCCGGTTCGCCGGGGGGCTGGCGACCACGTCGTTGCCGGCACGGTGGCCACCGACTCAGGGCTGCGGGTGCAGGTCAGCGCGGTCGGCGACGACACGACGCTGGCCGGTATCCAGCGGTTGGTGACCGAAGCGCAGAACTCGTCGTCGCGGGCGCAGCGCCTGGCCGACAAGGCGGCGGGTTGGCTGTTCTGGTTCGCGCTGTCGGCGGCGATCGTCACCGCGGTGGTGTGGTCGTTCGTGGGTTTGCCCGCCGCGGCCGTCATCAGGACCATCACCGTCCTGGTGATCGCCTGCCCGCACGCTTTGGGGCTGGCGATACCGCTGGTGGTCTCGATCGCCACCGAACGCGCCGCACGCGGAGGCGTTCTGATCAAGGACCGGCTGGCGCTGGAGAGCATGCGGACCGTCGAGTCCGTGCTGTTCGACAAGACGGGCACGCTGACCAAGGGGGAGCCGTCGGTCACCACGGTCGCGACTGCACCCGGCCATTCCGCCGAGGATGTCCTGACGTGGGCGGCGGCGGCCGAGGCGTACTCCGAGCATCCGCTGGCCAAGGCGATCGTCGCGGCCGCGCGCGACCGCTCGCTGAACCTGCCGCCGACCACCGACTTCAGCTCGTCCCCGGCGGTCGGCGTCAAGGCCACGGTCGGGGGCCGCACCGTCCAGGTCGGCGGGCCGCGGATGCTGGCCGAAGCGGGGCTCGCCGACCTGCCCGAAACGGGGCGGTGGCGCGACGAAGGGGCGATCATCCTGCACGTCGTGGTCGACGGTGAGGCCGCCGGTGCGATCAAGCTGGCCGACGAGGTGCGACCGGAGTCCCGCCAGGTGGTCGAGGCGCTGACCAAGCTGGGCATCGAAGTGGTGATGATCACCGGCGACGCGGAGGCCGTCGCGCAGTCGGTGGCCGCCGACCTGGGGATCGAGCGGGTGTTCGCCGGGGTACGTCCGGAGGACAAGGCGGCAAAGGTGGCCGAGTTGCAGCGGGACGGGCGCAAGGTGGCGATGGTCGGGGACGGGGTCAACGACGCCCCCGCGCTTGCCCAGGCCGATGTCGGCATCGCGATCGGCGCGGGAACCGATGTGGCGATCGCCTCGGCCGGGGTGATCCTGGCCGGGTCGGATCCGCGCTCGGTGCTGTCGGTACTGCAGCTGTCCCGGGCCGCATACCGCAAGATGAAGCAAAACCTCTGGTGGGCAGCGGGATACAACTTGGTGTCGGTGCCGCTGGCCGCGGGGGTGCTGGCGCCGGTCGGCTTCATCCTGCCGATGTCCGTCGGCGCGATCTTGATGTCGGCGTCGACGGTCGTGGTGGCGCTCAACGCGCAGCTGCTGCGCCGGCTGGACCTCACCCCCGAAGCCAGCCTGAAAGCGGTTTCCTAAGAATCTGGCTAGGCTTTTCGCAAACCCCTACGCAGCGGTCTAAGCTGGGAAAAGCGCCGAAATAGCGCACTTCAGCAAACGCCAGGCGGCGTCGGGAGGCAAGTGTGATGTGTACCGCGCCCCGCTGCAGAACAGGTGGACGCCTTGAAAACCCCAGGGCGGCAACGAAGTTCGGTGCAAAACCGAGTGGTGGCGAGCGAGACGGCCGCACCGCCCCGCCGATCTAGTTAGGGTCTACTAAGTTGGCATGTCACCCGGTGTTTGTCATATCGTTTTCTCCACTCGGGGCAAGTGGATACAGGCCGGCGTTCGATGCTGCACGAAGGCACTCCATGGCCGGACCGGCTAACCGCCGCTGTCTACGGCTGTCAGGCAGAAGCTTCATAAGACGTGCAGGAAAAGGGTAGGTGCGAATGGCGCCCAGGATGCAAGGGCTGTACAACCCCGCGTTCGAGCACGATGCGTGCGGCGTCGCGATGGTGGCCGATATGCACGGCCGCCGCAGTCGCGACATCGTCGACAAGGCGATCACCGCCCTGGTGAACCTGGAGCACCGCGGCGCGCAGGGTGCCGAGCCGAACACCGGCGATGGTGCGGGCATCATGTTGCAGGTTCCCGACGCATTCTTGCGCGAGGTGGTCGACTTCGAGCTGCCGGAGCCGGGGAGCTACGCCACGGGAATCGCGTTCCTGCCACAGTCGTCGAAGGATGCGGCGACCGCGTGTGAGGCCGTCGAGAAGATCGCGGAGGCCGAAGGACTCGAGGTCCTGGGTTGGCGTGAGGTACCGATCGACGACTCGCCGCTGGGCGCGCTGGCCCGCGACGCGATGCCGACATTCCGGCAGGTGTTCATGGGCGGTGCGTCGGGCATGGATTTGGAGCGTCGCGCGTACGTGGTGCGCAAGCGCGCCGAGCACGAGCTGGGCACCAAGGGGCCGGGCCAGGACGGGCCCGGGCGTGAAACCGTCTACTTCCCAAGCCTTTCCGGGCAGACCTTCGTCTACAAGGGCATGCTGACCACCCCGCAGCTCAAGGCCTTCTACCTCGACCTGCAGGACGACCGGCTCACCAGTGCGCTGGGCATCGTGCACTCACGCTTCTCGACCAACACGTTCCCGTCGTGGCCGCTGGCCCACCCGTTCCGGCGCATCGCCCACAACGGCGAGATCAACACCGTCACCGGCAACGAGAACTGGATGCGTGCGCGAGAGGCGCTCATCAAGACCGACGTGTTCGGCCCGAATCAGGATCTCGACAAGATCACCCCCGTGTGCACCCCCGGGGCGTCGGACACCGCCCGGTTCGACGAGGTGCTCGAACTCCTGCACCTGGGCGGGCGAAGCCTGCCGCACGCGATGCTGATGATGATCCCGGAGGCGTGGGAGCGACACGAGTCGATGGACCCGGCCCGCCGGGCCTTCTACGAATTCCACGACTCGCTGATGGAGCCGTGGGACGGCCCGGCATCGGTCTGCTTCACCGACGGCACGGTGATCGGCGCCGTGCTCGACCGCAACGGCCTGCGTCCGTCGCGGATCTGGGTCACCGCCGACGGCCTGGTGGTGATGGCGTCGGAGGCAGGCGTGCTCGAACTCGACCCGTCGACCGTCGTCAAGCGGATGCGTCTGCAGCCCGGCCGCATGTTCCTGGTCGACACCTCCAAGGGCCGCATCGTCTCCGATGAGGAGATCAAGGCCGAACTCGCCGCCGAGCACCCTTACCAGGAGTGGCTCAACGCCGGCCTGTTCGATCTCGATGAGCTGCCGCCGGGCGACTATGTGCGGATGCCGCACCACCGTGTGGTGCTGCGCCAGCAGATCTTCGGCTTCACCTACGAGGAGCTCAACCTGTTGGTCGCGCCGATGGCGCGCACCGGCGCCGAGGCGCTGGGCTCGATGGGCACCGACACGCCGATCGCGGTGCTATCGGCGCGTCCGAGGATGCTCTACGACTACTTCCAGCAGCTGTTCGCCCAGGTGACCAACCCACCTCTGGACGCCATTCGGGAAGAAGTCGTCACCAGCCTGCAGGGCGCAGTCGGACCGGAGGGCGACCTGCTCAACCCGGGTCCGGAATCCTGCAGGCAGATCGTGCTCTCGCAGCCGATCCTGCGCAACGCCGAACTGTCCAAGCTGATCTGCGTCGACCCCGACCACGAGATCCGCGGCCGTAAGCACGGCATCCGCGCAGCCGTCATCCGCTGCCTGTATCCGGTCAACCGCGGCGGGCAGGGTCTCAAGGAGGCGCTGGACAACGTGCGCGCCAAGGTGTCGACCGCGATCCGCGAGGGAGCACGCATCATCGTGCTCTCCGATCGCGAATCCAACGAGCAGATGGCGCCGATCCCGTCGCTGCTGTCGGTCTCGGCCGTGCACCACCACCTCGTCCGGGAACGCACCCGCACCAAGGTCGGGCTGGTCGTGGAGGCCGGCGACGCCCGCGAGGTGCACCACATGGCCATGCTGTGCGGCTTCGGCGCGGCGGCGATCAACCCGTACATGGCGTTCGAGTCGATCGAGGACATGGTCGACCGCGGCGTGATCACCGGTATCTCCAGTGACCAAGCCAAGGCCAACTACGTCAAGGCCGCGGGCAAGGGCGTGTTGAAGGTGATGTCGAAGATGGGCATCTCGACGCTGGCCTCCTACACCGGCGCCCAGCTGTTCCAGGCCATCGGCATCAACCAGCAGGTGCTCGACGAGTACTTCACCGGATTGACCTGTCCCGTCGGCGGAATCGACCTCGACGACATCGCCGACGACATCGCCGCCCGGCACGCGTTGGCTTATCTCGATCGGCCCGACGAGTGGGCGCACCGCGAACTCGAGGTCGGCGGCGAGTACCAGTGGCGCCGGGAGGGTGAGTACCACCTGTTCAATCCGGACACGGTGTTCAAGCTGCAACATTCAACTCGCACCGGCCAGTACGAGATCTTCAAGGAATACACCAAGCTCGTCGACGATCAGAGCGAGCGGATGGCCTCGCTGCGCGGGCTGCTCAAGTTCCGCGACGGGTTGCGCCCGCCGGTGCCGCTCGAGGAGGTGGAGCCGGCCAGCGAGATCGTCAAGCGGTTCTCGACCGGCGCGATGAGCTACGGCTCGATCTCCGCCGAGGCGCACGAGACATTGGCCATCGCGATGAACCGCCTTGGCGGACGATCGAATTCGGGTGAAGGCGGCGAGGCGGTGTCGCGCTTCGACCGCGACGAGAACGGCGACTGGCGCCGCAGTGCGATCAAGCAGGTGGCCTCGGGGCGGTTCGGCGTGACGAGCCATTACCTGAGCAACTGCACCGACATCCAGATCAAGATGGCCCAGGGTGCGAAACCCGGTGAGGGCGGCCAGCTTCCGGGCGGCAAGGTCTACCCGTGGGTCGCCGAGGTGCGGCACTCGACGCCCGGCGTCGGCCTGATCTCCCCGCCGCCTCACCACGACATCTACTCGATCGAGGATCTCGCGCAGCTGATCCACGACCTGAAGAACGCCAACCCGCAGGCGCGCGTGCACGTCAAGCTGGTATCCGAGAACGGCGTCGGAACGGTGGCCGCCGGTGTGTCCAAGGCGCACGCCGACGTCGTGCTGATCTCCGGCCACGACGGCGGTACCGGCGCGACCCCGCTGACGTCGATGAAGCACGCCGGCGCGCCGTGGGAACTCGGTCTGGCCGAAACCCAGCAGACGTTGCTGCTCAACGGTCTTCGCGACCGCATCGTCGTCCAGGTCGACGGCCAGCTCAAGACGGGCCGCGACGTCGTGGTCGCCGCACTGCTCGGCGCCGAGGAGTTCGGCTTCGCCACCGCGCCGCTGGTGGTCTCGGGTTGCATCATGATGCGCGTCTGCCACCTCGACACCTGTCCGGTGGGCGTGGCCACCCAGAACCCGGTGCTGCGCGAGCGGTTCACCGGAAAGCCCGAATTCGTCGAGAACTTCTTCATGTTCATCGCCGAAGAGGTGCGGGAGATGATGGCTCAGTTGGGCTTCCGCACGGTCAACGAGATGGTCGGGCAGGTCGGCGCGCTGGACACCACGAAGGCCGCCGAGCACTGGAAGGCCTACAAGCTCGACCTGACGCCGGTTCTGCACGAGCCCGAGTCGGCGTTCATGAACCAGGACCTGTATTGCAGTTCGCGTCAGGACCATGGCCTCGACAAGGCGCTCGACCAGCAACTGATCGTGATGTGCCGCGAAGCGCTGGATTCACAGACGCCGGTGCGCTTCTCGACGACGATCGCCAACGTCAACCGGACAGTCGGCACGATGCTCGGCCATGAGGTGACCAAAGCCTATGGCGGGCAGGGCCTTCCGGACGGCACCATCGACATCACCTTCGACGGTTCGGCGGGCAACAGCTTCGGGGCGTTCGTTCCTAAGGGCATCACGCTCCGGGTCTACGGCGACGCCAACGACTATGTCGGCAAGGGCCTCTCGGGTGGACGGATCGTGGTGCGGCCATCGGACAGCGCACCCGAGGACTACGTCGCCGAGGACAACATCATCGCGGGCAACGTGATCCTGTTCGGTGCGACGAGCGGCCAGGTGTTCATCCGCGGCCAGGTCGGCGAGCGGTTCGCGGTGCGCAACTCCGGTGCGCACGCGGTGGTCGAAGGCGTGGGCGACCACGGTTGTGAGTACATGACCGGCGGCAAAATCGCGATCCTCGGTCCGACGGGGCGCAACTTCGCCGCGGGCATGTCCGGTGGCATCGCCTACGTCTACGACCCCGACGGTGCACTGCCGGACAACCTCAACGCCGAGATGGTGGAACTGGAGGGCCTCGACGAGGAGGACAGTGAAGATGTGGCATGGCTGCACGACATCATCCAGGCCCACGTCGACGCCACCGATTCCGCTGTCGGAGCACGGATACTCAACGACTGGGACAACAACGTGAAGCACTTCACCAAGGTGATGCCCCGCGATTTCAAACGGGTGCTCGAGGCGATCGCCGAGGCAGAACGCACCGGCGCCAACGTCAACGAGGCGATCATGGCGGCCGCCAGTGGCTGATCCCCGCGGTTTCCTCAAGTACACCCAGCGCGAGACGCCGCAGCGGCGGCCCGTGCCGATTCGCCTGCGCGACTGGAAAGAGGTCTACGAGGAATTCTCCCACGACACCCTGCGCGAGCAGGCAACCCGCTGTATGGACTGCGGGATTCCGTTCTGCCACAACGGTTGTCCGCTCGGAAACCTGATCCCCGAGTGGAACGACCTGGTGCGCAACGACCGCTGGCGGGACGCCATCGAGCGGCTGCACGCGACGAACAACTTCCCGGAGTTCACCGGCCGGCTGTGCCCCGCGCCGTGCGAGGGTTCCTGCGTTCTGGGCATCAACCAGGATCCGGTCACGATCAAACAGGTCGAGGTCGAGATCATCGACAAGGCCTTCGACGAGGGTTGGGTGACGCCGCTGCCGCCGGAGGTCAAGACCGGTAAGAGGGTCGCCGTCGTCGGCTCGGGCCCGGCCGGGCTGGCCGCCGCCCAGCAGCTGACCCGCGCCGGGCACAGCGTCACGCTGTTCGAGCGCGACGACCGCATCGGCGGGCTGCTGCGCTACGGCATCCCCGAGTTCAAGATGGAAAAGCGCCACATCGACCGTCGTCTGGAGCAGATGGCGGACGAGGGCACCGAGTTCTGCACCGGGGTCAACGTCGGCGTCGACATCACCGCGCAGCAGCTTCGCAAGGAGTTCGACGCGGTGGTGCTCGCCGGCGGCGCGACGGAGCGGCGTGACCTGCCGATCCCGGGTCGCGAGCTCGACGGCATCCATCAGGCGATGGAGTACCTGCCGTGGGCCAACCGCGTGCAGTTCGGCGACCCCGTCACCGACGAGAACGGCCTGCCGCCGATCCACGCGAAGGACAAGAAGGTCATCATCATCGGCGGTGGTGACACCGGCGCCGACTGTCTGGGCACCGCTCACCGCCAGGGCGCGGCCAGCGTGCACCAGTTCGAGATCATGCCGCGGCCGCCGGAGACACGCGCCGACTCGACGCCGTGGCCGGTCTACCCGTTGATGTTCCGGGTGTCCTCGGCGCACGAGGAAGGCGGCGAGCGCGTCTACTCGGTCAACACCGAGGAGTTCATCGGCCGCGACGGGCATGTCACCGGCCTGCGTGGCCACGAGGTCAAGATGAACGCGGGCAAGTTCGAGAAGGTCGAGGGCACCGAGTTCGAGATGGAAGCCGATCTCGTGCTGCTCGCGATGGGCTTCACCGGTCCCGAGCGCAAAGGCCTGCTGACCGACCTCGGCGTCGAGATCAACGAGCGGGGCAATGTCAGCCGAGACGCCGACTTCGCCTCCTCGGTGCCCGGCGTCTTCGTCGCGGGCGACATGGGGCGCGGGCAGTCGCTGATCGTGTGGGCCATCGCGGAGGGGCGCGCGGCCGCGGCGGGTGTGGACCGCTACCTGATGGGCCGGTCGGCGCTTCCGACGCCGATCAAGCCGACCGCTGTGCCGCAGCGGTAGGTGCCGGTAGGTTCCGACGCGACACGCCGCGCAATGTGCGGCTTTTGCGCCTGAGCGCGCGACAGTAAGGGCGGTGATCCGCCGCTACCCAACCGCCGGCGCCGGGCTGAGACTCAACCGGCGCAACTTCATCGCGGGCCTGTCCGTCGCCACTCTCGGCGCAGTGGGGTTGAGCCGGTGCGCGACCGGGGAGCAGCCGCGAGTCGCGGGTGTGGCCGCGTCCCAGGTCCCGACCGCACCCTCGGTCGGCCTGTTGCCGCCGCCACCGGCGTCGGCGCGGATCGCTCTACCCGGCGGTGGCGTGCTGAGCAGCCTGCCCGGCGAGGAAGATCTGTTGGCGCTGACCGTCGACGACGGTGTCAGCACTGAGGTCGTGCGGGCCTACACGCAATTCGCCAAGGACACCGGAATACGCCTGACTTACTTCGTCAACGGGATTTACCGGTCGTGGACCGATCATGCCGACCTGCTGCGTCCGCTGGTCGATGACGGTCAGATTCAACTGGCCAATCACACGTGGTCGCACCCCGACCTCACCAAGCTGACACTGGTCGACGTGGCCGAGCAGTTCCGGCGTAACCACGACTTCCTGTGGAAGACCTACGGCGTCGACGCACGCCCGTACTTCCGGCCGCCCTACGGCGCGTCCAACCCCCACGTCGACAAGGTGTCGGCCGATCTCGGCTACACCGTCGACACGTTGTGGTCGGGCACGCTGGAGGACCACGTGTGGATCCCGGCCGCCGAGGTCGTCGCGATGGCCGACAAACACTTCACCGCGCAGACGATCGTGATCGGCCACCTCAACCATTCGCCCGTCACCGAGGTCTTCGGGGAATTGGTCGACATCATCCGGGCGCGCGGGCTGCGGACCGTGACGCTGGACGACGTGTTTCTCAGGCCATGACCGCGGCGGCCCGAATATGCTCCGCCAGCACGTCGGGCGTGCTGACCTGCGGGAAGTGTTTGCACATCAGCGTCGTGATCGAAATGCCGGCCCGAACGGCGAGCACAACGTTGTCCAGGAACGTGGCTGCCGGGCTGAGACCCCCGATCGTCCACGTGATCGGCTTGCCCACCAGCTCGTCAGGTGACGGCTCTCGGACTATCCCGGCGGCGACGTACCGCCGAACCCACGTCACATAGTTCGGCTCGAGTCGCTTGTGAAAATCTGCGCCGAGCGCCTCCCACGCGGCGGCATCGTCGTTCATCAGATTGGCGAAAAGATCCCGGCAGACCGCGATGACAGCCGAATCGTCAAGGTCCACAAGGCCGTTCAACAACGCCAGCGCGGAACTCATCGCCACCTCATGAACGACGGCGCGCCGTACGAGCTCGCCGTGACGGATGATGAGGTCGAGAACCGCTACACCCCCCGAACTGCAGCCGAAGTAGGTGGCAGCAGGCAAGCTCAGAGACGCCACGAGCTCGGCAATCTGATCAGCGAGCGCCGGCACGGAGATGAGGTCCGGGCGTGTTACACGGCTACGCGAGAAGCCCGGCATGTCGAACGTCAACACCGAGAACTCATTGGCCAGGGCGGCGGCCACGCGGTCGAAAGAACCGCAATCGCCTTCTCCAGAAGGCACCAGCACTATCGGCGGACCATCGCCGCGGCGCTCGCAGTACCAATCGACGTCGCCCACCCGGTGCTGGAATCGCTGCACCTCCATGAAGCCTCCCACGTAGTCCTCGGCGAACCACTGGAGTATGCGAAGCGGGAGTCAGAACCCGGGCCACTTTGACCAATGCCAAGTCACATCCGTCACTTCAGCAACTCTAAAAACATCAGACGATTTACCGGCGCGCCTACCACAGTTTGCCGACAGTCGGGTTCTAATGACTTCATGGGGGCACTGCGGTAAGGTTGGGCCCCGGTCAGCTATCGGTTTCGACACAGGAGTCAGTTCCGTGTATGTCAACCCGCTATCCCGGTCTCGGGTCAGCCGAATCGCCTGGTCACTCCTCCGTCATCCGCTGAAGAGCCGCGAGTTCCCGGCCAAGGCCGAGCGCCTCATCACTGCCGACGAGCTTCGTCTCTACGGCGTCTAGCGAACTGAAAAGCGCGAACTCCCTCGCGCTGAAGTCCTGCCACTGGGCGTTTGCCAAATCGTTATATTTTCGTGACCGTCAGAAACGGCGGCTAACCCCGTAGGCCCGACGCGGCGATCGCGTCGGCTAGCGGTTCGAGCACCGCCGGATCGTGCGGCGGCGGCAGATAGATGATCGCCAGATCCAGACCCTCCTGTCCCAGTGCCGCGGCCTCGGATAGCGCCTTGTCGTAGTTGAGGTCGGGGTCCAGCCGCACGTGGGCCGACAGCATGATCTCGGCCGGATCCCGTCCGATGTCGGCGCAGTGGCCGGCCAGCACGTCGCGCTTGCGGGCGAATACCTCCGGCGTTCCGCCGACGAAGTTCCAGTGCTGGGCGTATAGGGCGGTGATGCGCAGCGTGCGCTTCTCGCCGTTGCCGCCGATGCAGATCGGGGGATGCGGCCGCTGCGGGCCCTTCGGCTCGTTACGGGCGTCCTTCAGTTGATAGAACTTCCCGTCGAACGACGTGGTCTTTTGGCTGAGCAGGTTGGTGAGCACCTCGCACGCCTCCTCGAAGCGGTCGAACCGCTCACGGATGGAACCCAACTCGATCCCGTACGCCTCGGACTCTGCCTCGTTCCAGCCCGCGCCGATACCGAGCTCGAGCCGACCGTCGGACACGATGTCCAACGCGGAGGCCATGTTGGCCAGCACCGCGGGGTGGCGGTAGTGGATGCCGGTGACGAGCACACCGACGCGCAACCGCTCGGTCGCCTGCGCGAGCGCGGTGAGCGTCACCCAGCCCTCCAGGCACGGGCCGGTGGAGTCGGAGAAGATCGGGTAGAAGTGGTCGAACGTCCAGCCGGATTCGAACAGGTCGATCTGGTCGGCGGCCTTCCACACCGCGAGCATGTCGGCCCACGTGGTGTTTTGCGGCGATGTCTTGAAAGCGAACCTCACTGAACCGAGGTTAGTCCCGAGTGGGCGGTAGCGAGCTGTGCGCCGAGTCCGCTGCGCAGCTAGTCGGTTTCGCCGAATTCGTCGAACCAGTACGCGAGCTTGCCGCGGCGGCTCACCGCACGCAGGCGGCGTTCGGCCACGGCACGCGTCTTGGTGGTGGTGACGATCAGCAGCTCGTCACCGATCGCGATGCGGGTGTCGGGCTGCGGCACGAAGGTGCGGCCGTCGCGGATGATCAACGTGATCACGCTCGGATCGGGTAGCCGCAGTTCCAGCACCGTGACGTTGTGCAACCGCGACGGCGCCTGCACGGTCATCGTGAGAAGTTCCGCGTCCAGCACGTCGAGGGGCGCCGACTCCACCTGGATCTCCCGCGTCGCCTCCTTCGAGATCAGCCCCAGCCGATGCGCGACGAAGCGCAGGCTGGGGCCCTGCACCAGCGTGAACACCACCACCAGGATGAACACGATGTTGAGTAGGCGGACACTGTCGGGCACGCCGCCCACGATGGGGAACGTCGCCAGCACGATCGGGACGGCGCCGCGCAGACCCGCCCAGGAGACGAAAACCTGTTCACGCCAAGGGATTCGGAACCACACCAGGGAGACGAACACCGACAGCGGCCTGGCGACGAGGAGCAAGACCAGACCCGTCACGATGCCGGGGATCACCTCCACTGCCAGGTCGCTGGGGTCGACGAGAAGGCCGAGCAGGACGAACAGGCCGATCTGAGCGAGCCAGCCGAGACCCTCGGCGAACGAGCGCGTCGCCGACCGGTGAGGCAGGCCGGTATTGGCGAGCACGACCGCGGCCACATAGGCGGCGAGGAACCCGCTGGCGTGTGCGGTGCCGCCCGCCGCGAACGCGACCATACCGAGCCCGAATGTTGCCAACGGGTACAGTCCCGACGCCGGAAGCGCGATGCGGCGCAACGCCATCGAACCCAGATAGCCGACGCCGATCCCGATCGCAGCACCCACCACCAGCTCGTAGACCAGTTCGGTGAGCGCGTGCACGGGCGACAGCTCGAGCGGCGCCACGCTGAACATCAGCACGAGGATGACGGCGGGGGCGTCGTTGAAACCGGACTCGGCCTCCAGCAAGCCCGCCACCCGGCGGGGCAGGGGCACCACGCGCAGCACCGAGAACACCGCGGCGGCATCCGTGACGGAGACGACCGCGCCGAGCAGCAGCGACAGCTGCCAGTTGATACCCAGCAGCAGGTGCGCCCCGGCCGCGGTGATGAGCATGCTGACCGCGACGCCGAGTGTCGCAAGCACGCCCGCAGGCGCGAGCACCCGCCGGACGTCGGAGAACCGGGTCGTCAGGCCGCCTTCGACGAGGATGACGGCCAGCGCCACCGTGCCCAAGTGGTCGGCGAGCAGGTAGTTGTCGAAGTCCAGCCCCAGCCCGTCTTCGCCGACGATGACGCCGACGAAGAGGAAGAGCAGCAGGCTGGGCAGCCCGACCCGGCTGGCGGCCCTGGTGGCGACGATGCTCGCCAGCAGCACCAGCCCAGCGATCAGCAGCACAAGATAGAGCTGCTCGAGGGTCATTGCATCCCCGTTCGGGACCGGATGGGCGGTGTGAGAGGCAGTAAAACACCTACCACGGGCGGTGACCGGGCAGTCTGACCCGGTAGCTGCGCCCAAAACCGCCGCGATGGGTAAGTATGAGTGCGTGATACGGCTCCGCTGGCGGCAACTCGACGCATCGCGGCGCGTCGAGGAGCGGACGATGATGCGGGTCGGCATCGCCGGTGCCGGGGCAGTGGGCCGATCGGTGGCGCAGGAACTGATCGACTACGGCCACAAGGTGTTGTTGATCGAACACGACGTGCGGCACTACGAACCGCGGACGGTCCCCGACGCCGAATGGCTGCTCGCCGACGCGTGCGAGTTGTCCTCGCTCGAAGAGTCCGGGCTGCAGATGTGTGACGTGGTGATCGCGGCGACCGGCGACGACAAGGTGAACCTGGCCGCCGCGTTGTTGGCCAAGACGGAGTTCGGTGTCACCCGCGTGGTGGCTCGGGTCAACGACCTGCGCAACGAGTGGTTGTTCACCGGGGCGTGGGGTGTCGACGTCGCGGTCTCCGCACCGAGCGCCCTGGTGGCGGCGATCGAGGGCGCCATCGACATCGGCCACGTGGTGCGGCTGATGCAGCTACGGCACGGGCAGGTCAGCCTGGCGAAACTGACGCTGCCCGAGGGTGATCCGCTGGTCGGACAGCGGATGCGCGACCTGCCGTTGCTGGAGAACACCGCGCTCGCGGTCATCATCCGCGACAGCGGGATAGTCCTGCCCCGGCCCGACGACGTGCTGGCGGCCGGTGACGAGATGCTGTTCCTGGCCGGCGGCTCCACCCACGGCGAAGTCGCTGCGCTCGTGCACGGCGCGCTCCACCAAACGGCGGTCAAAGGACCCGAGCGCTGACGTGCGTTCGCGCGTGATCGATCGCATCGTCGAGCGAGTCCATCAAGTGGTTCTCGTGCCGGAGTGAGTCGAAAACGCCGACGTTAACGAGCAGGCTCATGTGTTCGGGCCGGACACCTTTGATGATCACCGTGATGCCGCGCGACTCCAACTCGGTTGCGATATGCGCCAACGTGTTCGCGCCGGTGGCGTCGAGCATGCCCAGCTGGCTGAGCCGAATGATCACCACCGAGGTGCGCGCCTCGCCCGTATCGGTGATCTCGTTCGAGATGCGCTCGGCCACTCCGAAGAACATCGCTCCATCGAGGCGCAGAAGCGCGATCTGCTCGTCGCCGGGGCGGCGGGGGCCCGGAAGCTCCTCCCGGGTGACGCTGCTCCGACGAGCGACGCCGCGCAGCGCGAAGAACGCCGCGACGACGACGCCGATCTGCACGGCCTCGATGAGGTCGAAGCACACCGTGATCGCCGCGGTGAGCGCGAACGTCACCGCGTCTGAGCGGGTGGACCGCAGAATCTTGCGAACGGTGGACAACGAGATCATCCGGAACGAGGTCACCATCAGTACGCCGGCCAAGGCCGACAAGGGTATTGCGGAAACGGGTCCGGTGGCCAGGTAGACGACTGCGAGGAGGACCAGCGAATGCACGATGGCCGCGACCCGGGTACGCGCGCCGGAACGAACGTTGACCGCGGTCCTGGCGATGGCCCCCGTCGCAGGCATCCCACCGAAGGCGCCCGATGCGACCGAAGCCAGGCCCTGGCCCACCAGTTCGCGGTCCGGATCGTACGGACCGGTCGCGGCCATCGTGGCGGCCACGCGCGCCGACAGCAGGGACTCGATCGCGGCCAGCGCGGCGATCGCCAAAGCGGCACCGACGAGGGTCCGCATTGCGGCGGGGTCCACCTGCGGTAGGACGGGTGCGGGAAGATGCGATGGGAGCCCGCCGATGCTGGCGGCCGGAATATCAAGGGCTACAACGGCTATTGTCACGACGATCACGGCCGTCAGCGACTCCGGAATGCTGCGGTGCAGACGCGGCAGCGTCACCATGAGGGCCGCGACAACGGCCACCACCGCCAACGTCCGCGCGGCTGAGGGCCAATCCGCCTGTCGGACAACGTTCCACGCGACGGACAGCGTGCGGCCGCCGGCGGGGCTCGCTTGGCCGAACGCGGCGGGTACCTGCTGAAGGAAGATGATGGCGGCGATGCCCAGGGTGAACCCCTCGATAACGGGCCAGGGGATGAACGTGACTGCCCGGCCCAGACCCGTGATTCCGGCGGCGAGCACGAGCAGCCCGGCCAGCACGGTCACGAGGGCGATGCTGCCCAGGCCATACTGGGCCACGATCGGCGCGAGCACGACGGCCATCGCGCCGGTGGGTCCGGACACCTGCACGTGCGACCCGCCGAAGACGGCGGCGACCAACCCGGCAACGACGGCGGTGATCAGGCCGGCCGCCGCGCCGACGCCGGAGCTGATGCCGAATGCCAAGGCCAGTGGTAAGGCAACCACGCCCACTGTGATTCCGGCGAGGATGTCGCGCCGCCACGACCGGGGCAGCTCGGCGTAGTCGCTCCGACTCGGGAGCAGGCGGGTGAGGTTCACTTGCCGTGCCCCAGCGGCGGCAGGGCCTCGAATGCCGCCAAGTGATCCCGGTGGGCACCGATGACGTCAGCGAGAAAAGCCCTCGCGATGACCAGCAGTTCGGAGATCTTGGGGTGAGCGAGATCGTAGATGACCGAATTGCCGATGCGTTGCGCCGAGACCACGTGATGACGCTTGAGCACGGCCAAATGCTGAGACAGCAGCGTGGGTTCGAGGTCGGTTTCGGCGAGTATCTCGCTGACCGACGTCGGCCCGTCGTTCGCCGACAAAATCTCGAGGACACGGATACGCGCAGGGTGGGCCAATGCCTTGAAGAGGTTGGCCTTGATCTCGTAGAGCGGTAGCTCGGGGCCACCGGGGAAGCGGTGTGGCATAGATCCCAGTACTTGATGGATTGAATATATTCGCAATCCACTATATCGAGCTTCGGTCCGAAAGAGCAAACCGGGCACACTGGAGTGATGGACCCCGTCATCGCCCTGCGGCAGATCGCCTATTACAAGGACCGTGCGCGCGAGGACCCTCGCCGGGTGATGGCCTACCGTAACGCCGCCGACGTCGTCGAAGCCCTCTCCGGCGCCGACCGCGACCGCCACGGCACTGCCAACAGCTGGCAGTCGCTGCCCGGCATCGGCCCCAAGACCGCGAAGGTCATCGCGCAGGCATGGGCCGGGCGCGAACCCGAAGTGCTGACCGAATTACGGTCAAACGCAGAGGATCTCGGAGGCGGTGACATCCGCGCCGCGCTGCGCGGCGATCTGCACGTGCATTCGAACTGGTCCGACGGGTCGGCCCCCATCGAGGAAATGATGGCGGCAGCAAGGGATCTGGGCCATGAGTACTGTGCGCTGACCGACCATTCGCCGCGGCTTCGGATCGCCAACGGCCTGTCGCCCGAGCGGCTGCGCCAACAACTCGACGTCATCGACGAGTTGCGCGACAAGGTCGCCCCGCTGCGGATTCTGACCGGCATCGAGGTCGACATCCTCGAGGACGGCTCCCTCGACCAGGAGGACGAACTGCTCGAACGGCTCGACATCGTGGTGGCCAGCGTGCATTCGAAGCTGGCGATGGACGCCCCGTCGATGACGCGTCGGATGCTCAAGGCGGTCACCAACCCGCACACCGATGTGCTGGGCCACTGCACCGGCCGCCTGGTCACCGGAGGACGTGGGATGCGGCCCGAGTCGAAATTCGACGCCGAGAAGGTGTTCACGGCATGTAGGGACCATGGAACGGCCGTCGAGATCAACTCTCGACCCGAGCGGCGTGACCCGCCGACCCGACTGCTCAAGCTCGCGCTGGAGATCGGGTGCCTGTTCTCGATCGACACCGATTCGCATGCCCCCGGGCAGCTGGAGTTCCTCGGTTACGGAGCGCAACGTGCGCTCGATGCCGAGGTGCCGGTTGACCGCATCGTCAACACCTGGCCCGCCGAGGAATTGCTGACGTGGGCGGGATCATGAGAATCGCTTGCGGTTAACTGCCCCGAACGGGGTACAGGGTCACTGTGAGAAAAATTATCGGTGAGACGGCCGCTGCGCTCGGCGCGCGTGCCGCAGAGCTCGCGACCGCTGCGGGCGAGACGGCCGGGCGCCTCGTGCGACGCGTCAGCGGCGAGCCCGAGGACCGGGCGGAGCAGATCGAACCGCCGTCGGCGCCACCGTCATCGGCTGCACCGAAGAAGGCAGTGGTCAAGAAGGCACCGGTCAAGAAGGCGCCGGTGAAGAAGGCGTCCGCGCCGAAGGCCGCCAAGGCGCCCGCCAAGAAGGTGACCAAGGTGCCCGCCAAGAAGGCGGCGACCAAGGCGCCGGTGAAGAAGGCTCCGGCAAAGAAGACTGCTGTGAAGAAGGCCGGCACCAAGACTCCCGCCAAGAAGACGGCGGCGAAAAAGGCTGTCCCGCCGATGAAGTCGGCGAAGACGGAAGCCGCCAACCCCCCGCCGAAGCCCGACAGGGCGGCAAAGAAGGCGACGGCCAAGAAGGCCCAACCGCGCAAGGGCAGGCCCGGGTCAGTCGGGTAGCTGGGGCATTTCGAGACCGGGATCGCGGCCCAGCAGTACACCGCGGGTCACCGCCGAATTTCCGTACCGCTGACGCACTTGGTCGACCGCTTCGTCGACCGCGGTCGTATCGTGGCTCTCCTCGAACGGCAGCTCGAGCTGTTGTGCACCGTCGCGATCGATGTTGGACACGGCGAATCCGACGAGGGTCAGACCGCGCTCGGCGATCAGCGGCGCCGCCGCGGCGACGAGGCCTCGGGCGGCGTACAGGATCACCTCGGTGGACGCGGTCGCCCGCGGCATCGTGTGCGACCGGGTGGCGCGGCCGAAGTCGTCGAAGCGCAGCCGCAGGACCACGGTGCGACCTGTCCGGCCGGCCTTGCGCATCCGCCGGGTGATGCGGTCGATCAGGTTGACGACGACGGCGTCGATCTCCTGCGCCGACATCGTGTTGCCACGCCGGCCCAACGCGCGCTGCGCGCCGACCGAGCGCCGGCGCACCCCGGTGACCACCCGACGGCGATCGATGTTGCGCGACAGCGCGAACAACCGGCTGCCCATCGCCGCCCCGACCAGGGACCCGAGAGTGGACTCGCTGAGCTCGGCGACGTCGGCCACGGTCTCGATGCCGTAGGTGTGCAACTTCTCGGCGGTCTTGGCGCCGACACCCCACAATCGCCGAACCGGCAACGGGTGCAGGAACGCCAGCTCACGATCGGGCGGGACGAGCAGCAGCCCGTCGGGTTTGGCCTCCTGGCTGGCGACCTTGGCCAGGAACTTGGTGCGCGCAATCCCCACCGTGATGGGTAGCCCGACCTCTTCGCGGACCCGGTCCCGCAGCCGCGCGGCGATCTCGACCGGGCTGCCCGACACCCGACGCAGCCCCGACACATCGAGGAACGCCTCGTCGACCGACAGCGGTTCGACCACCGGCGTCGTGTCGTGGAAGACCTCGAAGACGTCGTGGCTGGCCTGTGAATACGCCGACATGCGCGGAGGCACGACGATCGCGTGCGGACAGAGGCGGCGGGCTTCTCGTCCGCCCATCGCGGTTCGCACGCCGTATGCCTTGGCCTCGTAGCTGGCGGCGAGCACCACACCTGCCCCGACGATGACCGGCCGGCCGCGCAGCGACGGCTCGTCACGCTGCTCGACCGAGGCGTAGAACGAATCGAGGTCAGCATGCAGAATGCTTGCCGCCGCCCCGAAGCCAGTGGACACGAACATATGTTCGCATCGATGTCCGACTAGTGGCGAGTGGTGCCGTAGATGCTGGTGACCCAGATGTGGGCGAGGGTGTCGACGAGCTGGTCCGGGCTGACCGCGGGCTGCTCGGACGCGAAGGCCGCGAGCATCGTGCGCTCGTTCATCAGGTTCAGCGACGTCGCGAGGTCCTGCGCCGGGATCGTCTCGGGTGCCTCACCCCGCGCGCGTTCGCTCTCGATCGACGCGGTGGTGTGGTCGATCCACTTCTGCATGAAGCGTGACCACAGGGCGCGTACGTCGGGATTGGTGGGCCGGGCGGCGGCGCCCGCAAGGGTCACGGCGCGGTGCGAACCGAACGTCCTGAACAACGCATTGATGGCCTTCCAGACTCCGGCCGGATCCACCGCGGGATCCATGCCGCCCATCGCGTCGTCGGCGTTGCCGTCGGCCTCGGCGATGACCTGCTCGACGAGCGCACGAAGCACCGCGTCCTTCGAGGGGAAGTAGAAGTAGAACGTGGGGCGGGAGATGCCTGCGCCTTTGGCCAGGTCGTCCACCGAGATGTCAGCCAGCGAGCGGTCCTCGAGCAGCGTCTCGAGTGTCGAGAGAATCGCGTGTTCGCGGTCGTCGCCGGAGGGGCGGCCGGAGCGACGTCCCCGCGGTCCGCGGGACTGGCTGACGGTGGTCACGTCGATTGACTTTACACGGTGTTGAGTATCTCGACACCCCGTTGACTAACTCGACATACCGTTGATACGCTCCGGTACCATGAGCGAACACCTCGACGTCGTCATCGTGGGCGCCGGTATCTCCGGCATCAGCGCCGCCTGGCATCTGCAGGACCGCTGCCCGGGCAAGACCTACGCCATCCTGGAGCGCCGGGAGAATCTCGGCGGTACCTGGGACCTTTTCAAGTATCCGGGCATCCGCTCCGACTCGGACATGTTCACGCTCGGCTTCCGGTTCAAGCCGTGGACCTCGGAGAAGGCGATCGCCGACGGGCCGTCGATCATGGCCTACCTCAAGGAGACGGTGGCCGAGTACGGCATCGACAAGCACATCCGCTATCAGCATCGCGTGCTGTCCGCGGACTGGTCGGATGAGAAGAACCGCTGGACCGTGCGCGTCGAGCGCGACGGAGAGGAAGCCGAGATCACCGCGTCGTTCCTGTTCGCCGCAAGCGGCTACTACAACTACGACGAGGGTTACACCCCGGAGTTCGTCGGCCGTGACGACTTCGAGGGCACCGTCATCCATCCGCAGCACTGGCCCGAAGACCTCGACTATGAGGGCAAGAAGGTCGTCGTGATCGGCAGCGGCGCGACCGCGGTCACTCTGATTCCGGCGTTGGCCAACTCCGGTGCCGGGCACGTCACGATGCTGCAGCGCTCACCGACCTATGTCGGTTCGCTGCCCGACGTGGATCCGTTCGCGGTTCGGACGAAAAAGACGTTGCCGGAAAAGCCCGCGTATGTGCTCAACCGCTGGAAGAGCATCCTGTTCCAGTCCGCGCAGTACCAGATCAGCAGGCGCTTCCCGAACTTCATGCGCAAGCAGCTGATGACCATGGCGCAGCGCCGGCTGCCCGAGGGCTACGACGTGCAGAAGCACTTCGGGCCCCACTACAACCCGTGGGACGAGCGGCTGTGCCTGGCGCCCAACGGCGATCTGTTCCGGACGATCCGTCACGGCAAGGCCGATGTCGTCACCGACACCATCGAGCGGTTCACCAAGACGGGCATCAAGCTCGCCTCCGGCGAGGAGCTCGAGGCCGACATCATCATCACCGCAACGGGTTTGAACCTTCAGCTGTTCGGCGGCGCGGCGATCATGCGCAACGGCGAGCCGATCGAGCTGAACGAGACCATGGCCTACAAGGGCATGATGCTGACCCACATGCCGAACATGGCATTCACCATCGGTTACACGAACGCATCATGGACGCTCAAGGCCGACCTGGTCTCCGAGTTCTTCTGCCGGGTGCTCAACTACATGGACGCCGAGGGATTCGACCGCTTCGAACCGATGCATCCCGGCAACAGCGTCGACGAACGCCCGCTGATGGATTTCACTCCCGGTTACGTCCTGCGCGCGCTCGACTACCTGCCGAAGGCCGGACATGTCGCGCCGTGGCGGCTCAAGCAGAACTACCTGCTCGACCTGCAGCTGATTCGTCGCGGCAAGGTCGACGACGAGGCCCTGGAGTTCACCAAACACCGTGCGTCGGTGAAGGCTTCGGCCTAACTTCGCTCGCGAGATGTACACCAGGGCTGTGATTCCACAACATTGACGACCCTGGTGTACAGTTCGCGATCAGTCTTGAGCGACCACGACGATGCCGTCGTCGTCGCTGTAAGCGACATGGCCCGGCTGGAACACGACACCGCCGAACTCGACCGCGACATCGCGTTCTCCGGCACCGGTTTTCGTGCTCTTGCGCGGATTGGTCCCCAACGCTTTGATGCCGATGTCGAGGGTGCGCAACATCGCGGAGTCACGGACCGCGCCGTTGATGATCAGTCCGGCCCAGCCGTTTTCGACACCGAGCCCGGCGATGACGTCGCCGACCAACGCGGAGTGCAGCGACCCGTCGCCGTCGATCACGAGCACTGCGCCGTCACCCGGCTCGGACAGCACCGACTTCAGCAACGCGTTGTCCTGGAAGCACTTCGCCGTGACGATCGGCCCGGCGAACTCCGAACGCCCACCGAACTGGCGTAGTTGCAGATCACAGCTGCGCACGTCGGGGCCGATGTCGTCGACCAGGTCGGCGGTGGGGCGGGGTTCGATGCTCACCGGTCGATGTTAGCCACGATGATGTCGTGCGCGAATTGCGCCAGCCCCGGCTCGACGTCGTCGTAGTAGCGCGTGAACCGCTCGTCGGCCAGATACATCTCGGCCAGGCGCACGTGCATGTCGTGATCGCAGTCGTAAAAGCGCTCGATGTTTTCGCGATGCCAGGCGGCCAGCTCGTTCGCACGCTCTGTGCCGGGTACGACGTCGTCGCGGTGAGCCTCGGCCAGCGACGTCAACAGCGCATCGTTGTCGGCCTTGAACGCGATCCAGTCCTGCTTGGTCATCCGCGCCGTGCGCTGCTGCGACTGCTTCCACGCGTCGGTGCGACCCCACCGCTCCTCGGATTCGGCGGCGTACTCATCGAACACCGCGCTGCCGAAGATCTCGACCTGCTCGTCGGCGGTCAGTTGTATGCCACTGCGGTGTGAGCTCATCAGTTCCTCCACTGCCTTGATCGTGTGCTGTAGCCGGTCCGCCCGGTCCAGCAACAGCCGGTGCTGGCGCTCGAGGCGGTCGAGCACATCCCCGTCCCCATCCAGCAGGGCGCGGATCTCCTCGAGGGGCATGTCGACCGACCGGTACACCAGCACCACGTGCAGCCGTTCGATGTCGGCGTCGGTGTAGCCGCGGTAGCCGGCTTCGGTGCGCACACTCGGCACCACCAGACCGATGTGGTCGTAATGGTGCAAGGTGCGTACCGAGACACCCGTCAGGGTGGCCACCGCGCCGACGGTCATGGTGTCCATAGCGCCACTATCGACCCTGACGCAGCGTGAGGGTCAAGCGTTTTCGTCAGTCCTCGTCGTTTCCCCGGCGGATCAGCAGTACGACGATGATCGCCAGCACACCCGCAGCGATCGCCGCCGCAACCGGCAGCCGCGACGGTTCGGGCCCGATCAACGGCGTCGGCGGCGGCCCGGCAACCGGATTGCTGGCGGCGGCGACCGTCGACTTTGCCTGCGCAGCAGTCACTTTCGCCGCAGAATCAACATCATTGCCGGTAGCGGCAGGTTCAGTCGCGGGCGCTTTCTTCGCCGGCGCCTGTTGCACCGGACCCTTCTTGGCGGGTGCTTTCTTGGCGGGCGCCTTCTTCGCCGGTGCGGCCTTCTTCACCGCCTTCTTCGCGGGAGTCTTCTTGGCGGCCTTCTTGGCGGGAGTTTTCTTGGCGGGCGTCTTCTTCGCCGGCGGGGGAGGGATCAGCGGGTCGGGGGAGACGCTCGCCGACTCCGCGGCGGCGGGCTGCGGGGTCGACTGATCCGCCGGTGGTGTGCTGTGCGGCTGTTCGTCGGGTCGGCCCTGCTGGTCTGCCATCGGGCTGCTCCTTTGCAGTGTCTGGTCGCCAGGCCGGCCGAGCGTGCGGCCGGAAGTCGATCGGTCCATCATGCCAGGTCGGCTATGGCACTAACCCGTGACGGCCAGACCAGCGGCCAGGACCAGCGCGACGAGCATCACCGCGGTTTCGACATGCGCCCGGGTTCGGGAAACCACCGCCGTGGCGCGATGGGACCGTGCGGCGGGCAGCCACATCGTGCGGTTTCGCCAGCCGAGGACGACGAGCGCGACCGTCACCGCGATCTTGGCCGACACCAGCCGCCCGTAACCCGTCGCGTACAACTCGGCCGGTGCGCCCAACCGGAGAGCGGCGCCGGCGACCCCGCCGACCAGCAGCACCACCACACAGATCAGCGACAGTGCGGAGAAGCGCGGCAGCATCCGAGCCCACTGTCCGCGGTGGTCGACGGTCAGCACCAGCGCCGCCAGCGCCCCGACCCACAACGCGGCCGCAAGGGTGTGCACGGTGACCGCCACACCACCCAACGGGCTGTTCGCGAAGTGCCCGGTCAGCTGGCGCGCGACGACTCCGACCGCCGCGGCGCCGATCACCGCGACATTCCACGACGCCGTCCGCGGTGCGACGAGCGCCGCCACGGCTATGGCGGTCGCGGCGGCGACCGCGAGCATGCCCGCCCGCCCCGCCGCGGTGGTGGTGGCGAAGTCGGCGGTGGTCTGCACGCCGAGGCGGAACACCGGTAGCGAGGCGGTCTGTGCGGCCGCGACGATCAACCGGGTCAATTCGGCGAGCAGCCACAGCACCGAGGCGACTGCCAGCGGTCGCGTCGAGCGGGCCAACAACTCGCCGCGGTGCCGCTCACCGTCGAGTACCGGCACCACCGCCAAGCCCAGCGTGACGACACCCGCGCAGTCGGCGACCACCCGCACCGCGGTCGCACCCAGCGACCCCTGCGGGTAGGCCAGCCCCCAGGTCAGGCCTGTCGCGGCGGTCGCGAGCACCACCCCGACGACCACAGTGCGTCGACGGGTCACGCGCGGCGCCGCACCGCCCACACCGCGCCCGCGGCGATGATGACGGCCGCTCCCGCGAAGAACGGCCACACAGGGATGCCGTCATCGGCCGGGGCCTGGGCCGGTGCGGCCGCCGACGGGCCCGGTGTCCCGGTTCCCGGCACGCTCAGCTCGAACGACCAGGACCCGTTGACCACGTGTCCGTCCGCCGACGTGGCCCGGTAGTTCACGGTGTAACGCCCGGACGGTCCGAGTGGGCGCACACCGACGCTGAGGACGGCGCCCTGGACCTGCGGTTCGCCGGCCGACCACAGGTTGCCGTCGGGGCCGACGACTGTTATGGCCGCGAACTGCGGCTGCAGTGCCTCGCTGAACGTGGCGGACACCGTTTCAGGTGCCTCCGTCAGCCGGCTGTTCTCCGCAGGGTCCGACGCGATGCGGGTCGCATGCGCGGACGCGGTGCCCGCGGAGGCCAGCATTCCGATCGTCAGCCAGAGGAGCAGGGCCGCACCGGCGGCGACGGTGGTGAGGGGACGACGGGGCACCCTGGTGACGGTTCTCATCGAATGTGTCTTTCTCAAGCCGTTGGTATGTCGATCAGCGCGCGGGGCTGACCGGCGGTCCGCGATGAGAAATCGAAGCGGCAAGAAGCAGCGCAGAACGAAGCGGTTGTACGGCCTGCCGGACGATGGGACGACCCTGCGGTGCGACCGGCGGACACACCATGCGCACCGCGACGCGCACCGCGCGCGTCACGACGCGGCACAACCGGTCGCCGACCGCGATCAGCACCGCCCCCACGCCGACCGCCACCGCATGGGCGCCGACCATAGTCGCGGTCTGCGGCGCATGGATATGCCCGGAGACGCCCAGCACGATGTGGCCGGCGATCTGGCCCCACGCCAGAATCGCAAGCAGGACAGCCGTTTTCGAACAGGCGGAAAGGGTGGCGGTCAACGTGCCGACGGTCGCGGCGACGATGACCAGCGCCACGACCGCGGCACCGCCCGGCGGCTCTGCACCGCCGTAACCGTGTGCGGCCACGGCGAGCGTCGCCGTCAGCAGCCCCGCAGCCGCGCCACGAAGGCGGGCTGCGGAACCGGACGGCGACACTTTCAGCTCAGCTCACGCCGAGCCGAGCCATCAGGTCGGCGTCGATTCCGTCGAGTTGCCGTTCGATGGCGGCGTGCGCAGACCGGCGCCGCGACGGCGGCATGTGCTCGGCGGCGGCGATCGCTGCGGACAGGTCCCCGAGACGCTCGGTGATCGCCCCGACGAACTGCTTGGTCTCGGCGTCCTTCGGCTTCTTCTCGGAGACGAGCCGCAACGACTGTTCGGCACCGGAGATGCGCGCCGACAGCTGGGCGCCGTGGCCGTTGAACTGGCCGACCTGGCTGAGTGGAACACCGAGCCGGTCCGCCCGGCGTTGATCGGCATAGCCGCGCGCGGCGATGGCCGCGCGGTAGCCGACGGGCACGACGATCGGCGCGAGGAGGCGGATGACGGTGAGCACGCGACGGATCCGGCCGGGGGCGAACAGCTTGCCTTCGCGGGCGGCCTTCAGCTGCGTCTCGGCCACCTTCAGGGCTGCACGGTCACTGTCGCGCTGGGCCTTGAGCTGCGCCTTGAGCGCGCGGGCCTCGGCCCGGTGGGCAGACTTGATGCGACGGGCTTCGTTCTTGGCGGCCAGCTTGGCCTCCAATTTCGCCTTCGCCTTGATCGCGCGGGCCTCGGCCCTGCGGGTGGCGCGGGTTTTGCGTCGCTTGAACGGGCTCATCCCGGCTGCCTCCCGGCGGTTTTCTCGATTGCTGACGTCATGGCTGTGCGCGTTGTTGGTGCAGCACAACCCTATCGTTCACAGCGTTCGGCCTGCGGGCGGCTCGGCGCCGACGAGAGGGCGCCGAGTCCGTCTTGGCTGCATGGCGTATTGAGGGCATGCTTATACAGACCGCAAAGTTCGCGAACTGACTGAAGAAGCCGCCCATCAAGACGGCGGACAGCGCATAGTGAACTAGTCGGAAGGGGGATCCATGCCAGCTAACCGCCGTGTCACCCGCGCGGTCGGGGCTGTGCTCGAACTGGCGCCGCGACAGGGAGAGGTGTCGCTGACCCGGCTCGTCGAGGCCGTCAGCGAAGACCGCAAACGACCCATCGAGCTCAAGATGGCCGAGCTGCCGCCCGGTGTCTGCGGGCAGTGGCGCCAGTACAACGACCACGACGTGTTCCTGATCCAGAAGGGTCTGCCCGCGTGGGACCGCACCCTGGCCCACGAACTGGGACACCTGGTGCTGGGCCACGACGGTATTCCCGTCGCGCAGGCCGCCGAAGAGAGCACCGAGTTCGCCAGCTCCGATCTGATCAGCTACATGCTCAACCAGCGGACCGGTTGTATGGGTCCGGCCGGTGAGGAGGCCGAGCAGGAGGCGGAGGATTTCGCGGCCCTGCTGCTGTACCGGTTGGGCAGGCTTCCGTCGGACCGTTCGTCGATCGTCCAGGTGCGGCTCGGAGAGGCGTTTGGTTGATCGTCTGGGTGATCGCCGGTCTGCTCGGACTGGCCACCGGACTACGCATCGGATGGGCGCTGGTCAATAAGCAGAGCCTGGTGAGCACCGCGATGATCGTCGCGCTGGCAAGCCTGGCGTTGATCGCCGCGTTGAACTGGCAGCCCCTGACACTGCTCATCGACCGGTTGCTGCGCTGGCCCAACATCTCGCTGGGCCTGTCCCAGGTGGCGCTCGTCGCGTGCGCCGCGGGCAGCTGCGTGATGATCACGACCGTGTCGTCGGTGCGCAAACCGGCGACCATCCGCAAGATCGCGGTCGCGCAGTACGGCGTCGCGGCGGTGATCGCCGTGGTGACCGCGGTGGCCTTCTTCTCCGCGGGCCGTCAGCCCGAACTGTCGCCCCAGGAATACCTGCAGCGCAACCTCAGCGGTGGTGGGAACACGCTGCCGTGGCTGCTGCCGCTGCTCTACGTGCTGCTGGCATTGTCGCTGGTCTCGTGGGCGGGGCTGCGTTATTCGAACCGCAGCCGCCGGGGGCGCGCGCTGTTCGTGTTCACGATCGGCATCGTGCTGATCGTGGTGGCGTCGGCCTTCTTCTTCCTACGCGCCCTCGACAGTGACGGACCGGTCGGCGTCGGCGCCGCAGCGACGCTGCTGGGCTGCGCGATGCTGGTTGTCGCCGCGGGATCGCTGCTGCCCAGCATCGAGGACTGGTTCGGCGCCAGGCGCGAACTGCGGGCGATCCAGCCGATCCTGACCGAGCTGGGCCGCAGACACCCCGACATCGGTATCGGTGTCCGGCCGCGCGGACCGCTCGTCTTCCGGGTCGCAGAACGGATGTCGTTGATCTCCGACGCGCTCTACCTGGAAGCCACGGCCGCCGAACACCGGCGCAAACTCCGGGTCGACCCGCGCGGCGCGGTGTCCGGTGATGACGCCGAGCCGGACGAGACAGTCCTCGAATCCCCGCCGGTTCCGCCGCAGGAACAGGCCCGGGCGATCGCCGAGTGGATCTACTCCGGGACCGAGAGCGCTTCGGAGGACAGGCGCGTCGATTTTCCCGGACTGGGGTGGCTGAACCAGCCTAGCGAGTATTCAGACCGTGAATGGATCCTGGAGATCGCCGAGCAGTACAGAGCACTGATCCGTCGCGACGGCGCGACGGGTCAAGCGGCGTAGCTGGTAGCGCGACCCCACTTCGCCAGCTATGGGGCGGAGGGCCGCACCGGGCTAATCGTCGAGATGCTCGCGGCGGCGCAGCTCATCGACCTTTAGGGCGATGTCCTGCTGGGCCTCCGGCGACAAGCCGACGGTGCGTGCGGCAATACGGCGGACGCCCTCGTCGCGCATGCTTGCGAGCCAGGTCAGCTCCTTGTCGAGCTTCTCGTAGTACTCGTCGTCGGTGAAGTAGGCCGGCTTGATCCGGAAGAAGTTGGCAAGAGCGGCCATGGTGGTGGCAGAGGGGTTGGTGCGGTTGCCCGAGCGCAGCTGCGAGAGGTACGGAGCGGACATGGTGACGCCCTCGGCCTTCAGTGCCGCGATCACCTCGGCCGAGGTGTGCGGGCCGCGTCCCGGCGGGTAGACCGTGTCAAACAGCCGGTTCAGGCGAGCGGCGAACGTCGTGCTCATCGATATGACCTCCACATGCATTGGACGAGCGGTGTACGAGCGGCGTATTTGCTGATCATCGTAGCGAGTGTTGTGGCCACAACCAAGTGCAAACCCGGGAAAAGTTGATCCGCCCCCGCGCTTGACGCCCGCTACTGTGCCGGCTGCGACGCATTCCGCGTGCGCCGACGCCTCTACCATACGGTGCGACGAAGCAAACAACGGCGGCTTTGTCGAGCTAGTTTTGCTCAGAAATCGGACAGCGCGTCCACAGGGGACCCGACGACCGCCGCCGGCAACATCAGTTGCATGCATTCTGGCGCAACGCCGGGTTTGCCACATACCGCACGGATGGTCGCGGAGCGCCCAGTGTCGGACCGTCGAAGGCGCAGGTCGAGGTCAGGACCCCTGGGTGGAGGGCTGGGATGTCTCGTCAGGCACGGGTGCCCTGCGGCGGCGGATGAGCCGAACCATCAGCACCGAGACGGTGACGGAAGCGGTGACCGCCACGGCCACCCACCGCAAACCCAGCGCACTGTCGAACAGCAGCCACAGGCCGAAAAGAAGGAACAGGACGCTGGCCAGGCCGTGCAGGAACCGTTCCGGAAGCCTGCGGTGCATCAGCCTGCCCGCAGCGATCGCGGCGCCGTCGGCCAGAACCATGCCCGCGGTCGCACCGATCCACACCCCCGCCCAATTGTGTTCGCTGGCCAGGGCGACGGTGGCCAGCATCGTCTTGTCGCCGAGTTCGGCCAGCACGAACGACGACACGATCGCGGGGACGACGAATCGCGGCTCGGCGATCCGAATCTCGTCGTCGTGCCCGTTTTCGCGCCACGTCCACACCGCGAACAACAGGAATGCGATGGCGGCGACGAATGCGATCGGGCGTTCGGGCAGCGTCACCCCGAGAAAGTGTCCGACCGCGACGGACAGGCCGTGAACCAGCATCGCGGCGATCCCGACCCCGGAGAGCACGACCCACCATCGGTGCCGCAGCGAGTAGGTCATGGTGATCAGCTGCGACTTGTCGCCGAGTTCGGCGACGAACACCACGGCCAGACTGACCACGATGGCGGCGAGCATTCAGACGACCCTTTCGACGCGTCGCCGACATCGCAATGTTCATGCCCCGCCGGCTTCGGTCGAAGGTCTCGCCCACCACACCTTCGGATGTGTGGTTCGCCGGCCGGGCTTGCGCCAGTATGTCGACACGACGATTGGGGGCTACTCCCCTTCGCTTACTGAACCGACCATAGCTTCGGTAGCGCGGATGTGCCAGTGCCACGTAGGGTTTCGGGCACCCGAATCCACCGTTCAGGCACCCGAATCAAATGCTTCGAAAGCCCTTATGCCGCAAGCAGCATCGCGAGAATCGCAGTGTCCGGGTGGCTGATCGGGTCCAGGCCGACGCGGCTCACCATGGAGGTCACTGTTCCGTCGGATTCGGCTTCCACCCATGCTGCGCGGTGCTCGAGACCGAGATGGGGCAGGCCGGGCAGCAACACGCATCCGGACGCCGCCCCGCTGCACTCCGGCAGCGACGGTGTGGTTTCCGACGGGGGGTGCAGCATCAACAGGGCCGGCGGCTGGTGCTCGGCGAAATAACCTGGCGGTACCGCTGATTCGCCGACCACCGGGCCCTCGGCAAGGACGAGGCCGACCGTATTGGGCTCAGGCTCGTCGGGCAGCTCTTCACGGGCACCGAAAATCGTTGTCGTGGACAACAACCCGGGAAGCGATGCCACGCGCACGGCGACCATCAGCAACTGAGCCCACTCTTTGGTCGAATCCGGCCAGCGACCCGAGATGACGAATCCCTTGAGTGAACCGCGTGAATGAAAGGGGGCGATCTCGATCGCCTTGCCCGACTCCCTCTCCATATCGCCTCCGCGCCATCGGTGTTGGGACGCCGGCCTCTAGCCGACTGATGGCCCGACACGCCAGTGGGTCGATTTGCTCAGCATGCGGCAGAACTCGGCTGGCACGCAAGTCGACACGACTGCTAATCACCGGATTTGGCTCGGGCAGTCCACAGCACGCGATACGAACCGGCCGCCGGGACCCAACCGAATTCGTGGGAGTCGACGGCGCCGGGGGCGCCCGGATTGTCCGAGCGCGCTTCAAAGATCACGTCGCGACCGTCGGCGTAGACATCGCCGACCCGCTTGACGAGCCACCGTGTCGAGCGCCGCGGATCCTGGAACACCCGAAGCTGCCCGCGCTGAATGCTCCCGCCCCGCAGGGCCAATAGGCCATCCCCTGGGCCGACCGTCGGGCGCATCGAGTCGTCGACCACTCGGAACAACCGCAGAGGCCAGCGTCGCGGTGTCTGGTTGCGGCGCACCTCCAAAGGGTAAGTTAGGAACATGCTGCATCGATTGTTGAACCACGCGACCCCCGCCCATGCCCACTGCGATCTCTACTGCGGCGTCTATGACCCCGCGCAGGCCAAAATCGAGGCGCTCTCGTGCCTCAAGACGATCCAGAAGTACCACGACTCAGACGATGAGCACTTCCGCGCGCGCTGCATCATCATCAAGGAGCGGCAAGCCGAGGAGGTCAAACATCACCTGATGGTGCTGTGGGCCGACTTCTTCGCCAAGGATCACTTCGAGCAGTTCCCCAACCTGCATCAGCTGTTCTGGGACGGCGTGCACGGCGCGGGCGACGTCAAGAAGTCGCTCGATGTCGCCGTCGCCGAGAAGCTGCTCAAGACGATCGACGAGATCGCCGACATCTTCTGGCAGACCGACAAGGGCAAGCAGATGGGTGTCTATCCGCCCGCCTGAGAGCCTTATCGACAACAAGAAGCCGCCGAGTCATTGACCCGGCGGCTTTGTCGTATTTCGCGAGGAAGTCGTACTTCGCGACGAAGTCGGCGGCTCGTCGTCAGAACAGGACGATCAGGGCCAGCACGACCAGGAGCACCAGCGCGATCACGCCGGCGCGCAGTAACGCCATCAGCTGACTGCGGTTGTAGGCGGCGGGCGTCGAGGCCTGCCACTTCGTGGGGGGCATAGCCGAACCCGATCCCATCGAAGATGTCATGAACCCCTCCTGACCTGCATGTTTTACATTCCCCCGGGTGAGATCTATCACAACCGCTGGTTGTGACGCCGATCATAGCCCCTTGCGTCGAACCGGAAAAATCGGCTCGCGCGCAGCACGGATTGCGGGTGCGGCCGGCTCAAGTCGCGGTTAGCGGGACTAGGGATTTCGCTCGCCGCCCGACCGCCTGTTGATGGCAGCGCCCAAACGCGACCGCTTATCCACAGCGATCCTCAGAAAAAACACAGATTCAGCGGCTCAAGGTGGGTTCTGCGATGTCGCGGCCTGTGGATGAACCTGTGGAAATTGTGGATAGGTGGTCATTGCTGTCGCCGCGAGCCGGCCGGCGGCATGTCAGCATTGAGGCATGAACGAGGCTGAAATCGCGCAGGTCGACGTCGCGGACGTGCCGACGATGTTCGACTCCGGCGTGATCCTGCTCGACGTGCGCGAAGACGATGAGTGGGCACGCGGGCATGCCCCGGATGCGCGGCACATCCCGATGGGACAGGTCCCGGCGCGTCTGGCGGAGATCGACGTCGACGCGCAGGTGTTCGTGATCTGCGCAGCCGGTGGGCGGTCGCAGAGCGTGGCGCAGTACCTGGCCAGGAACGGCTATTCACCGGTCAACGTCAGCGGTGGCATGTTCGCCTGGGCTGGCGCCGGCCGACCGATCGTGACCGACGACGGCGGGCCGGGTGTGGTCTGACGCATCGTCGCTACGCTGGTCGGATGGTCGGGCGAGGAGTGAAGTGATTCCGCGCGCGCGAGGAGCGAAATGATTCAGGTGTGTTCGGCGTGCGGAACCCGGTGGAACGTGCGCGACCGGCGCCGGACGTGGTGTCCGCGGTGCCACGGATCGCTGATGCCGCCATCGGCGTCTGCGCCGGACACCGTGAGCGCCCAGTGGAGCGCACGGTCCGCGGCCGCAGCGCCAGGCCCGCGGCCGCAGCTGCCACCGGGATACCGCTGGATCGCCGTACGGCCGGGCGCACCGCCGCATCCGCGGCGCCCGAAGCGCGCGCTCGGCCCGACGCCCCGCTACGCGACCATCCCGCGATGGGGACTTGTCGAGCAGCCCGCGCCGGTCGACCAACAGCAGCAGGCGCCGCGCCGCGGCCCGTCGCCGGGCATGGTGACGGGCACGCTGCTGCTGACGATGGCGGTGCTGGGCGCTGCGGCACTGATCCACCTCGCGCGCTACGTGCTGCTCATCATCAACCGGTCGGTGTTGCTGCCCCCGTGGATCGCCGCGATCGCGACCTGGTTCGGTGTCGTACTCAGCGTCGTCGCCGCGTTCATGGTGGTGGCCAGCCTCATCGTGCTGACGAACTGGCTCATCGCCAGGCGGGCCGCCGCCTATACCCACCGGGGAACGACGGACCCTCGACCCTCCTGGCGACTCCAGGCCGGCTGCCTGCTCCCGTTCGTCAATCTGTTCTGGGCGCCGGTGTTCGTCCTCGAACTGGCGGGCGTCGAGGAGCGGCTCAGCTATCTGCGCAGGCCGATCGCGGTGTGGTGGCTTGCGTGGGTAGCCAGCTACGCGGTGTCGATCTGGTCGATCGCGACCAGCTTCACCCGCGATGCGCAGGGAATCGCCGACAACACGATGACCACGATGATCGCCTATCTGCTGGCGCTGACCACCCTGCTGCTCGCCATGAAGGTCGTTTCCGGTTTCGAACGGCAGCCGGTCGAGCGCCCGAGCAAGCGCTGGGTGATCGTCCCCGACGACAGCACGCCGGCGGAGGATCGACCCGGCCCCGAGGCTCCGGTTGAGTCGCACGGGCAGGACCCGGCAGCATAGGCCCTATGACAGGCGACTCCGAAGCCGCCGAGAACGCGACTTCCGGACCGACGCCCGGGGGCCATCCCTTCGTCGTGGCGCACCGCGGCGCGTCGGCCGATCGTCCCGAGCACACGCTCGCGGCATACGAGCTTGCACTGCAGCAGGGCGCCGACGGCGTCGAATGCGATGTGCGGCTCACCCGCGACGGCCACCTGGTGTGTGTGCACGACCGCAGGGTCGACCGCACTTCGAACGGAACGGGGCTCGTCAGCGACATGACGCTCGCCCAGCTGCGCGAGCTCGACTACGGCGGTTGGCATCCAAGCCGCAATGCCGTTGAGGCACAAGGTGATACGGGCTTGCTGACACTCGAAGCGCTGATCTCACTTGTGCTCGATTGGAACCGGCCGGTCAAGGTATTCATCGAGACCAAGCACCCTGTCCGGTTCGGTGGGCTGGTGGAGAGCAAGGTGCTGGCGCTGCTGCACCGGTTCGGGATCGCCTCTCCGGCATCGGCGGACCTGTCGCGCGCCGTGGTGATGTCGTTCTCGGCGGCCGCGGTGTGGCGAATCCGGCGCGCGGCCCCGATGTTGCCGACGGTGTTGCTCGGCGAGACGTCGCGCTACCTCGGTGGCAGCGCCGCCACGACCGTCGGCGCCACCGCGGTTGGGCCGTCGATCGCCACACTGAGGGAGCATCCGGAGTTGGTCGACCGAGCGGCCGCGCAAGGCCGCGCGCTGTACTGCTGGACCGTCGATCATTTCGAGGACGTGCAGTACTGCCGCGACCTCGGTGTGGCATGGGTTGCGACCAACCACCCCGGCCGCACCAAGGACTGGCTGCAGAACGGTCTGGCCGGCGCCGCCGGTCGCGATTAGCCGCGCTCAGATCCGCGCGATATCTAGAGGCTGCCGCCCGCGACCTTCGGTGCGCCGACGTCCTTCGACGTCGAACCCAGCTCGCGCGCTACGAAGTCCTCCAGGCGGAAGAGGTCGTCGCCGGCCCGGTCGGCGATGCGCACCAACGTCGTCATCTGCGCGACCTCCTCGACCTGCTCACCAAGGAACCACTGCATGAACTGCTCGCCGAGGTAGTCGCCCTCGTCGCGGGCCACGCCGGCCAGCCGGCCGATCTGCTCGGTGACAGTGCGCTCCAGATCGAGGGCCAGCACGAGGGCGTCGCGCGGAGCATCGAAGGTGTTGCGCACCGCGTCGACCCCGGGAATCTCGAATTCGACGTCGCGGTCGAGGAGGTACTGGACCAGCATCATGGCGTGATTGCGCTCTTCGACCGACTGCCGGTAGAAGTGCTTGGCCAGCTGCGGAAGGTCGGCTCCGTCGAAGTAAACGGCGATGGCGAGGTATTGCTGCGCGGCACCGAACTCGTTGCGCATCTGCTCTTGCAGCAGGGCATGGAATTTGGTGTCGCAAGCTTCAGCAGTGGTCATGAACGCCACGATATCCCAGCTCAGAGGCTGTTGTCAGCGAAGGTTGACCTAACAGAGGTCAGGTTCACCTTAATGAGTCGACCCTTTGTGATGGCGGTTACACGTTCGGATAAATGTTTGCTGAAGGGCGCGTCAGGGCTGCGCGTCGAGAACGTCCTGCGGTACCGGGGAGTCGGTCCGCAGCGCCGTGAACAGTTGGCTTGCCAGGGCGTCGTCCCAGACCACGACCGAGCCGGCGTCGCCGCTGGAGTACTCCCCGATGGGGACGGTGGTGGTGAGGACGTCTCCGTGCATCGCCCAGGCGAGCCGGGCCAGGTTCCACACGTGATCGTCCTCGTTGACGGTGAAGGTGCGGCCGGCGGCTTTGGCCAGCGGATACCAGCGCAGCGGGTTGAGCAGCACCGACGGGCTGGTGGCGCGGTGCAGCAGCGCGGACATGAACTCCTGCTGGTGAACCATGCGGTCTAGGTCCGCGCGCGGGGTGGCCCTGGTGCGGACGAACCCCAGCGCGCTGCGGCCGTCGAGCTTCTGGCACCCGGCCGGCAGGTCGATGCCGGCAAGGGGATCGCTGATGGGCTCGGACGGACACATCGTCACACCGCCGACCGCGTCGACCATGGTCGCGAATCCGTCGAAGCCGATCTCGGCGTAGCGGTCGATCCGCAGGCCCGTCGCCTCCTCGACCGTCTGGGCGAGCAACTGCGGGCCGCCCACCGAGTACGCGGCATTGATCTTGTCGCTGCCGTAGCCCGGGATCGACACGTAGGAGTCACGAGGTATCGACACCATCGTCGTGTCGGTGCTCGAGGCGATGCCGGGGATGTGCACCAGCAGGATCGTGTCGGTGCGGCCGTTGCCCATGTCCCCGCCGGTGGTCAGCTGCGCCTGTTGTTCAGGGGTCAGGTTCTGACGGCTGTCCGATCCGACGAGCAGCCACGTGGTGCCCGCGCCAGCGGCGGGCCGGCCGGCGTAATCGGCCAGCGCGGGGATGCGCTGCAGTGACGAGTCCATCCAGATGCCACCGGCCACGACCGCCGTCACGGCCAGCAACAGCACCACCAACAGCAATCGGCCCCAATGCCGTTTGGGCCGAGTGCGTTTCGGCTTCGTCGCGGCTGCAGGCGGCGGTGGCGGTTGGGGTCGTGGTGCCGGTCCGCGGGCGCCCGCCCGAGGTGGCGGCGGAGGCGGTGTGCGTCGGGGCGGGGCGGGTGGCGGCATGCGCGACGGAGGCATC